>DATDUS010000188.1:0-4396 GCA_035290285.1 Patescibacteria group bacterium | reverse complement strand
GACAACCTTCTGGCCCTGGACGTCACTGGGGGTTGGGAGGCGAGTTGCCTCGACCGCGAGCTCGGTAGAAACTATCGGCTCGCGAAATGGGTGTATCGCGAGTATCAACCCGGCCAGTGGGGGAACACCCAAGAGGAAAGGGATGCCTTCATTCGGCTCACGCCCGATGAAAGCGCTCCAGATGGAAGCCTCGCAGTGGAGTTGCCCAAGGGGCACCCCCTCGATGGGAGCCGAAAATCCACGGTGTTCGCCGTCGGTTTCCCGGCGGTGGGGTATATAGAGTCAGAGACTGAGGAGTGGCAGGGCGGAGTCCGGGTCGAGTGCCTCGATTCGGAGGTGCTGAGGCCCTTCCTCCTCGACGGACAGGCGGTGCGGGAACGGGTGGAGAAGTTCATCCACTCGGTCGGTCTGAATAAGGCCGACGCTAGCCGCATCCGACTGTTGCTCGAGATTCTTCTCGAGCACTGCTATGTGCTCAAGAACCAGCTGAGCCTGTAAAAGGGCAAAAGGCTGGGATAAAGGTTTGACAGCTACCCCTTGAAACTGTCCGGAACTGGTGCACCGTAAGGCAATACTGCTATGCACCGGGGTTAGATTGATTGCACAATCGTCTAACTTCTTTACTCAAAGAAGAGAAAGAAATTTGTCTTTTTTGAGGAGATCATAAATTAATTTGTGATCAAAAACTCAGCGCAAGAAATTAGAGCATCATCACAAATTGGGCAGCAAGGTGTAGGCGTTTCATAAAGGATTTTTTTTCTTGTTTGAAAGTTGGCTGCTGTATGTGGCTATGCACAGAATATATGTGTTTTTGTTGTGTACTACCAATGAGTGTAAGAACAGAACGAATGCTTGGACCAAACAGCTCGATTAATACTTTTTCTGGAACGCGAACAAGTTCAGAAATAGTATGAATATCGAGTTCATGCAGTACTGCTGCGGTGCGAGCACCAATGCCTGGAATAAATTGTACAGGTGTATTGTGAGCAAAAGCCATAGTACATTAGAAAGAATGAAATTTACGAATAATGCCAACTACTTTTCCTTGAATAACGACATCTTTTACACGGATGGGGGTATAGTTTGGATTGCGTGGTTGTAAACGAATATGTGTACGCTCTTTATGATATTCTTTGAGCGTTGCAGAGCCATCATTCAATAATGCAACGACAATATCACCATTCTCTGCGTGTTCTTGTTTTTGAACCACCACAAAATCACCATCATCAATGAAACTTTCAATCATCGAGTCACCTTTCACTTTTAAAATGTATGCATCTTTTTTTGAAACCATTTCACGAGGGACACTTAATACTTCACTTCGATCTTCCAACGCCTCAATGGGTTCACCTGCGGTAATAAGCCCGACTATGGGAAGTTGAATTGCAGAACCTGGGACATACGTTTCTTCTGATTGCAGTGGGTTTGTTGCAGCAGTATTCAGCACTTCAATAGTGCCGTGTTGTTTTCGAATAAATCCATGCTTCTCTAAGTAGCTCATATGTTCATGAACTGTTGCCGGAGAAGAAAGTTTGAATCGACGAGCAATTTCAGAAAGAGTGGGTGCAAAATCATGATCTGCAATGTATTTTTTGATATATTTGAGGATAGCTTGTTTCTTTTTTGGAAGAATGATTGACATAATTTTCGGTTATTTTTCGGTACAATAGTACAGTACCCGAATAAAAACCGAATGTCAAATAGCCACTGTGGACATCTTTCTTTCATCAGCATTTATTTGATTTTTTATGTAATTTCGCTACTATAAGAATATGAGTATTGAATTTGTCACAAATCCCCAAGAAAAAAATGAAGATAAAACGTTTGATTTTGCATTACGCCCTACACAATTGTCTGAATATATTGGTCAAGAATTGATAAAAAAGAATCTTACTATTTTTATTGAAGCAGCAAAGAAACGCCAAGAACCAATTGAACACGTATTGCTTCACGGAAGCCCTGGTTTGGGTAAAACTACTCTTGCATATATTATTGCAAAAGAAATGGGAGCAAATATACGCATTACTTCTGGTCCTGCTATTGAACGTGCCGGTGACCTTGCTGCTATTTTGACCAATCTTCAGCCGAATGATATTTTATTTATTGATGAGGTACATCGTTTAAATAAAGTAGTAGAAGAAATTTTGTATCCAGCCATGGAAGATTATGCATTGGATATGGTAGTAGGAAAAGGAGCTTCTGCACGAACACTACGGTTAGAGTTACCGCCATTTACCGTGATTGGCGCAACAACACGCATGAGTCTTATTTCTGCGCCGCTTCGTGATCGGTTTGGTGCTCAGTATAAATTAGATTTTTATACAAAAGAGGAAATTGAACGCATTGTTCATCGTTCTGCACAACTTCTTTCTATTGCTATTGATGAACAATCTGCACAAGAGGTGGCGCGCCGCTCTCGCAAAACACCGCGTGTTGCAAATCGCTTACTCAAGCGCGCTCGTGACTATGCACAAGTAAAAAATGAAGGCGCTCTTGATCGTACTACTGCTATTGCTGCCCTTGATTTATTAGAAGTTGATGAGCTTGGATTAAATGCGATTGATCGCAAGATTTTGTATGCTATTATTGAAAAATTTAATGGTGGGCCAGTGGGAGTGCAAACTATCGCTGCAGCAACAGCAGAAGAACAAGAAACCATTGAAGAAATTCATGAACCGTTTTTGATGCAAATTGGATTTTTAGCGCGTACGCCTCGTGGTCGCATTGTTACCGAGCATGCATATAGACATCTTGATCTTCCGACACCAAATAATATTCAAGAAAAATTAGCACTATAATTATGGAAATACCTTTTTTTGTTTTACTTATTTTATACCTCATTGGTGTGGCCTTTTTTTTACTCTGGAGTTTTTTTAATCTGTATCACATTATAAAATTTGGTTTTTTTGACTTTACTGGAAAATTAAACACTGGTATATTTGCCTGTCTTTCTATTGCTATTTTTTTTATCACTTTTTTATTGTTAAAAGATGTGGCATGGTTAGATACATTCACGTTCATGGATTTGATACCGACAAAGACAATAGAGAGTTTTGGTACTAATATACATATATGAACACACAAACACAGAATACTCATTTTGCATTATCTGCACATCGATCATTGCATTTTCCTACACAGCGTCCCAATGAGCATATCATTTTACTTTTACGTCGTCATTGGATTATTTTTGGTCGCAATATTGTGCATTGGTTATTCCTGGTGTTTTTTCCCATTATCCTTATTATTGCTGTAGTATGGTTTACTGATTTTTCGTTTTTTTCTTTATCGCGAGTAACCTCTATTTTGATTATTGAAGGATTTAGTTTATATTATTTGTTCTGTTTATTAGGTTATTTTTATCGTTTTGTTGATTATCATTTAGATATTTGGGTTGTCACTGATCAGCGTGTTGTTTCCATTGAACAACAAGGGTTATTTAACCGTGTGATTTCTGAATTGAATATTTTAAAAATTCAAGATGTGACCTCTGAAGTAAAAGGAAAAGTGCAAACCTTTTTGGATTATGGTCAAGTATATATTCAAACCGCAGGAAAAGAAGAACGGTTTGTATTTGAAGAAGTGCCACGCCCTTCGCAAGTGGCAAAAATTATATTGCAAGCACATGATCATGCGGCAAAAGTTGATGAATATCAGAAAGTCAAAGAAAGTGAAGAATATCGGCATCAAATTGATACACAATATCAAAAAATGCCAAAGAATACTGCAACAACAAATACCCATATCCCCACACCAGAAGAACAAGCAGAAGCAGACACTCACATTAAAACACAACAGTTGAAATAAATTTAGGCATGCATATTCAGGAATTTGACTTTACATTACCAGAAGCACTTATTGCACAAACGCCTGTTGCTGGTGCGCGCGATCAGTCACGGCTGTTAGTGGTAGATCGCAAACAGCAGGGTATTTCTCATCATCATTTTTTTGAATTGCCACACTTTTTGAGGCGTGGTGACGTGCTGGTATTGAATAACTCAAAAGTGTTTCCCGCGCGTCTGTTTGGTAAAAAGAAAAAAACTGGTGGTCGCATTGAAGTGTTATTTTTACGTTCAGCGTCATCCGCTCAAGAACAGTGGGAAGTACTGATTGGTGGCGCAACAGTTCGTCCAGGAACTATGCTTGAATTTGAAGGGGGATTAAAAGCAGAAATTTTAGAACGCATGAGTGATAAAACATGGCGTATTCAACTGAATAAACAAGGAAAAGAATTCATTGCCTATCGAGACCAATTTGGTCACACACCTATTCCTCCCTATATTCAGCATAATCAATCGAAAGAAACGGAATTGCGCAAGCAATATCAAACAGTATATGCGCAACAGGAAGGTTCGGTTGCAGCACCAACTGCAGGGTTGCATTTTTCAGAAGAACT
>DATDUS010000187.1:0-2004 GCA_035290285.1 Patescibacteria group bacterium | reverse complement strand
GGTCGTCAGGGGGACCCGGGATTGAGCCAATTTTTCGTTAGTATGGATGATGACGTAATGCGTATTTTCGGTTCTGATCGCATGAAGGGTTTTATGAATCGAATGGGAGTACCGGATGATATGCCCATTGAAAATCGCATGGTTTCTCATTCTATTGAAGCTGCACAAAAAAAAGTGGAGTCACATAATTTTGATATTCGAAAACACTTGGTAGAATACGACGACGTCATGAATAAACACCGAGATGTGGTGTACAAAAAACGCAATGAAATTTTGGATATGAACCCCGAGCAATTGCATGAGTACATTCAAAATATTGTGAATGCAGAAATAGAACTCATTGTTTCTTTTCATAGTAATCCAGAAGAAGGAAAGGAATGGGATATCGCTGAAATGTGCACGGTGATCAACACCATTTTTCCGAGTGAAGGGGATTGTATAAAAACTATAGAACAATTGCGTGGAACAGGGGAAAGTAAATTGGAAGATGCTGAGGCTCGTACAAAAATTATTGAGTTCTTTACAGCTCAGGCAAAAAGAGCATATACAGAAATGAAAGAAGTCATTGCGAATGAACAGGTGTTTTATCAAGCCACGAAGGGGCTTTCGTTGCGCGCAATTGATACCTTGTGGATTGAACATCTTGACCAAATGTCTTTTTTACGTGATTCTATTGGACTACGTGGGTATGCGCAGCGTGATCCATTAGTTGAATATAAACACGAATCCTATCAATTATTTCAAAGTTTACTTGCGAATATTCAAAAACAAGTGGTCTATAGTATTTTTAAGCTGCGGGATGCAAAACTCATGAATCAAAAGCAAGAGAAAATATTGCAAGAACGTCATGAATATCATGCACCAGCAAAAGAAATGCAAAAACAACAAGATGCCCAAAAGCAACCATTTATTGCAACAGGAAAAAAAGATTCAGAAGGTCATAAAATTGGTCGTAACGACCCCTGTCCTTGTGGTTCTGGCAAAAAGTACAAGAAGTGCCATGGAGATAGTAAGTAATATTGTGATATGAAAAATTTATTGTAACATTTGTAGTTTTTTTTTATTATAGTATAATAGATATAACAATTTAACGATTTTTTACTTATTTTATGCAGTTTTTTCTTTTTCGCTGCTTACGCAGCACTATTCTTGTAAGTATTTGTTTCGCTGGTGGAATATTCTTTATGTCATCGGTCCCTGCGCACGCAACCGATTATCGTTCTCCGGAGTTGAAAATTTATGAATTGCAAAAAAAATCCACCACAAACTATCAGCAGGATTCATTTTTGACAGCTCAATCTACTGAACAATACGGAGGTTCTGTCGCGGTTTGTAACCTCAATAAAAATAAACAAAATGAAATTGTTGTTGGTGCTGGACAAGGAGAGCGTCCAACCGTGAAAGTATACTCTAGCTCTGGTGAATTACTGTCTGAATTTTTAGCTTTGCCGGAGCATATGAAATTTGGGTTGAATGTTGCGTGTGGCAACCTTGACGGCAAAGGTCGTGGCGAAATTGTTGTGGGTGCCGGTCGCGGTGGTTCGCCGTATATTCGTGTGTTTACCATGAAAGGAAAACAAGTATTTACTCCAGGGTTTTTTGCTTATCATTCAGCCTATCGCGGCGGAGTGTTTGTGGCAGTTGGTAATATTGATGGCAAAAAAGGAGATGAAATTATTGCAGGAACAGGACACGGACAATCACCAGAAGTGCGTGTTTTTAATCGAGAAGGTGTATATATGTTGAAGAATTTTTTTCCATTTGCTGAAAATTCGAAAGGAGGCGTATCTGTTGGCGTTGCTAATATTGATGGGGGGAAAGAAGAGGAAATTCTTATGGCACAACACAGTTTTGGTGGATTGGTGAAAGTGTATAAAGCTGATGAAGAGCGCACTATTTTGGGAGAATTTAAACCGTTTGGTGATACATTTACTGGTGGAATAAATATTGCAAACGCTCATGATATTAATCGCGATACGGTAGATGAACTGATGGTAAGTCCGC
>DATDUS010000186.1:0-8343 GCA_035290285.1 Patescibacteria group bacterium | reverse complement strand
CGTTCTTGAAATGGAGCTTGATTTTGTACATGATTCCGCTGCATATTTGCAGTAGGAGGCGCTGGTATGCGCATATGCGCCCTTGGTAATAGTTGGTTCATTTTTTTTCCATTTTTTTCCTGCAAATCAGTACTCTTGTTTTGAGAAGGCGCTTCCTCTACCTGTACTTTCTCTGTTATTTCATCATCTTCTGGTGAAGTAGTGCTGTTATTCGCATCTGACCAACGAAGAATACTCTCTTCTACTTTTTGACGACTACGCGAATAGCGCTCACGAGTCGCCTGAATAACTTTGTCTCTATTATCTGTTTCGCCTTGAATTGGTGGCAATGTATTTGCAGAAAATGGATCAGAGGCCACTCCGTCGATCATTAAACGTAAATAAATTTGAAATGCCGGTAAGGCAACTACATCTGCTTTCATAAAATATGGTTCAAATTCTTTTTCAAACTCTTCTGCGTCTGTCGCCCCCACTCGAAAGACCACCAATGTGCCAGCATTTCCGAACACTGCAGCGCGTACCTCGTCTCCTAATTGCTCAATGTATTGATGCGCCATAATAATGTTCAATCGATATTTTCGAGCTTCTGACAAAATATTTGCAAATGATTCTGTGGAAAAATTTTGAAACTCATCGACATACAGGTAAAAATCTTTGCGTTCTGTTTCCGGAATATCAACACGACTCATCGCCGCCAGTTGAATTTTAGTAATCATCATTGCACCAAGAAGGGCAGAATTCTCTTCTCCAATACGCCCTTTCGAAAGGTTCATTAACAAAATTTTACGTGAATCCATAATGTCGCGCATATTGATGCTACTTCTTGTTTGGCCGACAATATTACGTATCAACTGTGATGACAAAAATTGACCCACTTTATTTTGAATTGGAGCGATTGCTTCATTACGAAATTTTTCTGAATAATTATTGTATTCATTCACCCAGAAAGAGCGAACCATGGGGTCTTGCACATGTTTTAAAATATGTTTTCGATAGCGAGAATCGACAAGCATACGGGTGACGCCAAGCAATGTTGAACCAGGGTTTTCAAGCAACGCAAGAATGGAATTAATTAAAATATATTCTAACCTTGGCCCCCACGAATCTGCCCAAATCTTTTTAAATACCCCGACTAATCCATTAGAAATAAGATTTTTATACTGTGGATCAACGTTCTCAAAAATGTTAAATGCAATGGGATGCTCCAAATCTGCCGGATTAAAATAGATCACATCATTAATACGATTATTCGGGATATACTTAATCACTTTTTCTACTAAATCACCATGTGGATCTGTGACTGCTAATCCATTGCCTGCTTGAATATCTTGAATAATCATATTTTCAAGCATGGTTGATTTGCCCATTCCGGTTTTTCCAATCACGTACATGTGCCGCCTTCGATCATCCAATTTAATACCAAAACGCCGATTTTCATTACGAAAATTTGTTTGTGCAAACAACGTTACATGGTTCGGATTATCGAGTGGTCCCTTTTGTTGTGGTTGTATCAATGGTGATTTTGAAATAGGCATAATAAAGAATATTCAATTTAAACAAACGGGAGATTCGGTGGTGTTGAACCGCCAGTTGAAGTGGATGATTCTGATGTTTGAGATGGCGTTTGTGATGATATTGATGATGGAATATTTTGTCCACCTGAAGCAATGTGTGATGATTGTATCAATGGTGTTGAAGGTAATATTTTACGAATTGCTTTTACACCCGGCGGTAAACCTGGCATTGAATACAACGGATATGCGCGCTGCGGCTGTAGCGATTGTTGAGGTTGAGCCACTGCTCCTTCAGAAAAAGATACCTGTGGCGGCGGTGGCGGAGGAGGGGGTGGTGGTTGAGGCGGCGTGACCGGAGGAGGTGATGACTCTGCTGCGCCAGGTGTCTGTGGTGGTGTTTGCATCGGAGCTGTCGGTGATTCTAATGGTAATAAAGTAGGCGGTTCAGCTTTTTTTGCAATTGTTTTGGCCACAAGAGGTGTTTTGACAATTTCACTTGGGAAATGAAAAATACTTGCAATTTCAGCATCACTCATGGTTTGCCACATTTCACCACCCCAAGCGGATCGTCCTTTATATGTCATCATCAGATTATTTTTTCTCATATTTTTACGTCTTTTTGCAAATCCCCATACCACTGCCCCTACTGTCGATAACTTTCCCCATTTAAATCCATTCATATCCGTCGCACTAAATTGTCGCATTGCTCCCATCATAGACCATACCACACGAGGAATGCTATAGGTGTTTTTTGGCGCAATATACACAAACCGAAACTTTGCATTAAAAGGTAGTTGTGCCGCTTTTTTTTGAATTGCTAACACAACCTGTTGTTCTCCGCCTGTTAATGTCATAAAATTACCCTTATCCGCTTCGCTTGTACCAGGCATTTCTCCCCATCCTTCTGTATTAAAAATAAAATTATGCATAGATTCAATAATACGTAAAGGAAATGCGAGTATGTAATCAAAATTAGTTAATTTTGTTGCTTCTTTTCTCCCAATAATTTTATTTACTTCTTCAACACATTTTTCACGGAATGGTGCGGCCGGTATGGGATTGATAATTAATTGTATCCATACTTGTTCACCCGGACGTATACGACTCATCAGTTCCAACACAGATGCCAGTGGATCGGCATACACACCAGTCAGTGAATGTTCAAAAAGATCATATGTTTTAATCGGATACACATCGGATTTATTGAGCACCCACTCTCCTCCCCACATATCATATTTTTCATCCGGATAATGCTGTGGAACATTTGTTGCATAGTCCTCTACCTCAATAATTTCTGCATCTGGATATTGCGCAAAAATAGATCCTTTAATCAAATCAACATGATAATCATCACAAAAAACAAAATACTGAATATATCCATCAATACTGACAATTTCTAAAGAAAAGCTATCAATAAACATTCCTCCCCACCATTTTTCTACCCAATTAATATCTTTATACGCTCCATGCAGTGTTGCAATAAAATGTTCAACGGCTTTCATGCTCTGTTCATTTAATTTTGGCACATCAATGGCTAATAATACAAATTTCTTTCCTGAAAAATATAATCCTTGAATCCAATATAACCACCCTTCCTTACACATCCATATAAATACAGGAAAAAAGGCAATCCATATACCGGATCGCCATATCCCCATAATTGCCCCATAGGGGGTTTGTGCGTTTTCTAGTAATGCTGCAATTCCAAAAGCCATAGGTGTAGAAATTATCAGGAACTGTAATAAAATAATTTATGCAGTCCGTGCTCAGATTTGCGCCAGATTTGTTCAAAAAATTTCGAGGAATATCGAGATATTTCGAGAAATTTTTTGGGTAAAGATGGGGTGAAGATGAGTGCGAAATGCATAAATTATTTTGAAACAGTGACTAAATTGGACGCTAACGTATATAACCCCTCTGCTGTTTTAGAAAATAATTCTTTATTTGTCAGTGCAAGGTGAATAGTATTTTTTTTCACAATACGTTGTTTTAAGACTTCTGCAACAATATCCGTGCGAGAAAGTGGTTTGCCTTTTTTTTGCAACACTTCAACTATGACGCGTGCAACAATCCCTTCTTTAAAACCCCATTCCGCAAGTGCATAAATACCACGCCCAACCAACACATACCGCTCATTTAAAATGAGTTCATTGTGAACTGTTGGTGGATATGCTTTTTTTTTGAATACCTTAGATATGCGTTCCGCAATATCGGTAAAGTGCATGGGTTTTTCTGATTTTTTTAATACAAGGTAAATGCGATCATTCATCCGTTTTGGCAGTATTAATCCCCATTCAGAAAGACCATATTCGTCAAATGGATTTTTTGCAATAAGCATTGAAACGTGCATAAAAGACACTAATGCATCATCATTCAGTTTTTGTGCATTCTGCCGATAAAATGCTGTTTCCTGAAATGCCTTGAATAAATCTTCAAACTGCTGCGGTTTAGCCATGCTGCGTATGAGAGTAGTTAATTCATGAATAGTCGTATCGATAAATTCTAACGAAGCGAGTTTTAACTTCCACCCTACGCGATACTTTTTCAATTCTGAAATGCGATCAATTTTATCATTTAATAACTGTGAAAGAATAAACAATAATGCTCGTCGATTTTGTTTGGTTTCATCTGTCAGAGGTAATAACGAATCAAACAGCATCTCTTCAGTCATCACACCTCCATGATTTCCTATTAATGAAACGATCAAATGCTCCACAGGACGCATCGTATCAAGAAATTCAGAAGAATTTTTCATTTTCTGAATGGATTGATTTTCAATTTGGCGAATACGCTCACGAGTCACGTTATACAACGCGCCAATCATCTCAAGTGTTTCTTTTTCTTTATCCCATAATCCAAATCGTCGTCGTACAATGTCGGCTTCTTTCACTGTAAGTGATTTTAACAATAATTGAACAACATCTAGAGGATGAAATTCTTGTTTTTCTTTATCTTCCTTTCGCAAAAGTACTGTATCTAATATAGAATGTGGCATAGTCTTATTTTTTACATATTTAGTATACCATTTCTTTGCTTTCTAGTCAATATTATTTTGAAATATAACAAAAAAAGCGGTATACTAATAAATGAAATAAATGTAACTTTAAATATCTTCTTTTTTATGCAATCATCTTCATTATCCCCTCTGCAAAACGGTGAAAATGCACCGTTTCCAGAGGCACAAAAGGACACGCAGGGCACAAACGAAAAAATACAAGCTATTGATTTTGCTGCCAGCTATCAAATCATTCAAATAGCAATAGATTATGTACGAGAAACACGAACAGATTTTGAAAAAAACGGCCCCCAAAAATGGATTATTGAATTGCTTGAATTATTGGAAAATACACTAAAAACACTTCACGATTTGGAAGCGCAATATATTGAAGAGCTGGTGGATAGAAAAGATGAAACAACAGGAAAAACACATCAAGTATTGCTTCGAATTCAAGATGAAAACAAATTTGATGAAGCGCTGCAACTATATACACGGGCTCAAAATCAATTCAACCATTATTTTGAAACGCATTTTCAAATGTTACAACAAGGTGAAGCGTAAATGAGCTTGTTGTAGATGCAGCAGATGACCTGGCGGAACGTTTTTTTAACGTTTGTAGTAGAAACCTGCTCTGTCAAAGCGTTTATACATCATGAATGCCGCTTCAACAATTTTTCGCCTAACAATAATAGAGGGCTTGCAATAAAAATAGAGGAATACGTTCCAAAAATAATACCAATAATCAGAGCTAAAACAAAATATTGAATAGATGCCCCACCAAATAAATACAACGCGCCAAGAACAAGAATAGTAGTAAGTGAAGTATTGAGAGAGCGAGCAAGTGTCGTATTAATGCTTTCGTTAATTACTTCTTTAAATGATTTGCCTTCTTTCTTTTTGAGGCGTTCACGAAGACGGTCATAGACAACAATAGTATCATGCACCGAAAACCCTAAAATAGTAAGTAGTGCAGTAACAAATAATGTATCAATTTGAATATCATAAAAATGACCAAGAATCACAAATATACCTACTACGAGTAGAATGTCGTGTGCAAGCGCAATAATAGCTGCAATACCATAGACCCAAGAAGGTACTGGTCCTATGGAAACTTTTCGAAACGCATAGGATATATAAGCAACAATAGCAAGCAATACCAAAATAATAGCAGTCATTGCTTTCTTTTTTAGTTCATTACCAAGACTTGGACCAATGCTGTATGAATTCACTTCTTCGACACCGGTTTCTTTCCAAACATCAAGAATTTGTTGTTTTTGCGCATTTTCAATATAGGGCATTTTTAACACGAGGTCTGAATCCCCTGCTGTTTGAACACGAACCTCTTTGATGCCCTGATCAAAAACTGTTTTACTGACTTCTTCTGTGGATGGCCGAGAAGCACTATCCGGAAAATGCAATTGTACAGAAGTGCCTCCAGTAAAATCAATACCTAAATTTAAACCCCATACAAGAAGCAGAATGGCACTGATGACTGTTGAAGCAAGTGAAATAATTGCCCAAAACCACGATTTTTCAATAATATTATACATATTTATTCTCTTTTGGTTTGTTTTACACCATACCACCAAGAATGCTTGATTTTAAACAACCCTAAAATATTCTGTGTAATAGTAATAGCTGAAAACATGCTCACCAGAATGCCAATAGCCAAAGTAATAGCAAACCCGCGAATCAATGAAGACCCAAACCAATACAAAATCAAACACGTAATGAGTGAGGAAGCATTGGAATCTCGAATAGAAGTCCACGCACGTCGAAAACCATCACGAACGCTTTGAGGGATGGGTTTTCCTGCCCGCAACTCTTCTTTCATGCGTTCAAAAATTAATACATTTGCGTCAACGGCCATACCAATAGAAAGAATAAACCCGGCAATACCAGCAAGAGTAAGTGTAACAGGCAACAACTTAAAAATAGCAAGAACAAGAAGAGTGTAAATACAGAGTGAAACCATAGCCATAAGTCCAGGAATGCGATAATACACTACCATAAATATTCCAAGCAACCCTAAACCAATTGCTCCGGCAAAAAGGCTGCGTTCAATCGCTTCTTGCCCTAATGTTGGCCCAATACTCTGTTGGCTTATCAGTTCAACCGGAACGGGTAATGCTCCAGCATTCAAGCGTTGAGCTAATTCTTTTGCTTCTTCGAGTGTAAAATCTCCTGATATCACTGCTTCACCCGTAGTAATTTCTTGCTCGACCACCGGTGCGCTGATAATTTGTCCATCTAAATAAATTGCTACTGTTTTACCCGTATTTTCTTTTGTGATTTTTGCAAACAATTCTTTTCCTTGTTCATCAAAAGTAATTGAAACCGTCGGTAAACCGGTATTTGGATCAAATGTGACATCTGCCCTGTCTAATTGCTCTCCTGTCAGGCCAGAATCAACATAGTTTGGTCCATATTGCGGCGGTTCTTCCGGTAGCTTGCGAAGAAGAATATGATGAGCTGTCGCTTTTGCTGTTCCATTATTTTGATCTGCTGGAGTTTTACTATCCACACGAATAATATGGTATCCAAATGATGTTTCAACGACTTCTGGATAGACGTTCCCCACTTCTGCTTTATTGAACACCACCTCATCAAATTCTGGCACCATAGCTTCTTGTTCAAATTCACCTAAATCCCCACCTTGATCTTTTGAACCCGGATCTTGTGAATACTCTTTGGCAAGCTCTTCAAAGTTTGCTCCTTCTGCAGTGGCTTTTGCTAAGACCTCTTCTGCAGTTTTTTTTGCTTCCTCATTCTGTTTTTTTATATCGTCTTTTTGTTCTTGTGTGTATTCTGGTGGAGAACCTTCGGTTTTAAATTCCAGAACCGGGGTTGCTCCAATACGTTTAATCGCTTCGGAAATATCCGTAATACCTGGAAGCTCTACGGCAATACGCCAATCATCTCCTGAACGGATGGTTTGAATATTTGGTTCTGAAACGCCAAAAGCGTTAATACGTTGTTCAATAATGTCGCGGACTCCGTTGAGCGAATTTTGTCTGTCTGCATCCGGAACATTTGAAACATCCGCATTATATAACAGGCTTGCGCCACCTTGTAAATCAAGCCCCAACTGAACCTTCATTTCTCGTTGTATTTTCCCCCAATGCAAATCTGGGCCTTTTGGATAATCAATGATCCCTGCCAATATGGTTAAAAGAAGAATGCCCAATAAACTGAGCCGTATTTTTCCTCGAGCTGTCATACCAAAGTAGTATATCGAACCTTTCTTTTATTGACAAGAACCAATAAAAAATAATTTTATTATTGATGAATCCATACAGGGGTACCGATTTCAGACCAATCATACGTAAAGTGCGCATCAGCCTCTCGCATATTAATACATCCATGGCTCATGGGGTTGCCAAAGTTATTGTGCCAATAGGCTGTATGTAAATAATAATTACGCTCTGGACCCCCTGCTTTATATCGCAAATTCCATTTTGTATTCGGAAAATAATAGACCGGACGACCATCATACACATGTACCGGAAGTTTTGCAAGCACACTCCATTCTCCTTCTGGAGATGGAGTACGTGGCAGGCCACTTGAAATTAAATAGACATTCCGCAAATATGCATTTTCCCATAAATATGCAATTTGTTCACTTAAATTTACCTCAATATATTTATGTGGACGATTCTGATCACCGCGCTGTTTTTGTTGGCGTGGCATAACCAATATTTGGTGAAAATCAGTACTCTCGTGGGTTACTGTTGCGAGTGAAACTCCGCCTCGAAAATCTTCTTCATACGGAAAAATAGATTCCCTATTGACTGGTGCTCCGTCTGCTTGAAAAAAACGTATTTCTGCACG
>DATDUS010000185.1:0-2540 GCA_035290285.1 Patescibacteria group bacterium | reverse complement strand
CAACGGAACGTTTAGGTATTGTCATCCCTCAATTTGAAGACGTCGTTCATTTTATTGGTACTACTCTCTCTGGCGCCAATGCAAATGAATTGTTCAATAATAAACAAGGAACGCTTGATGTTAAGAAGTACGCTCGTTTTTGTAAAGATATTACAAATCATTTTCGTGACATTGCATCAGGCAATGGGTTTCGTCCTATTACGCCAGCCATGGTCACGCAATGCGCAATACAAGAAGCACTGTTGAATGTAGATTTACGCAAGACACACCAACCATTTTTGGATTTGTTAGGCGAGTTAAAAAAGGCTGGAATTCCTATATATCGCGAAGCAGTTGCCAAGGCGCTTGATAGCACATTACAACTTGATATTAAAACGAGTGAATATGAAAATCACTTAACCGTTGCAGAAGGAGAAAATATGCACGTAAGTCGAATTATTCATGAAACACTAGAGTATGCATTGGAACATTGTTGGGAAGAAGAAATGTTTCATCCTAATGCAGATGAATTAGAAAGATTCGTTGACCAGGCTCTTTCTGCGTGTACGAGTGTAGAAGAACTGCATTCAGTATTTGTCACAATGAATACATTTGTAGAACGAAGAATATTTACAGTAAAAGGAAAAAACAATACTTTTCATCAAAGAGCAGAAGCAGAAAATGGAGTATTTACTCTGCATAAATTTGCCTCTTTGTTAAGTGAAAAAGTATTAACATTCCAAGCAGAGTGGTTACCATCATCCGTTACAGAGCGATTTGCATTAGTGCTCGCATGCATGCGCTCTGGCATAACGTTTTTAGCAAATGAACAAACAGTGAGTAATTTACAGGATTTTTCTCGCACACTCCTTTCTACAAATCTTGCTACTTCAAAAGAACTTGCTGAAGCATTTCTGCAGTATGGTGCAATATTGAATGGAACTCACCCATTATATGAACAATATGGATGGAAACCAAAATCGTTTCGACCATCCCGTTTGTTACCATATACTGAGGAACATTTAGATATTGCTACTATCACTAGCGATACATTATGTAAGGAAGAAATAACAGATGGATATGTGTTATGGAAATATATTCAAGAATATTATGATCTGTTGATGGATTGTTTAGAACGTGGGAGCATGAATATCGAAGAAGTAGTGCAACAATTCGATACATTGGTGTCTTCTCTTTCTTCTTCTATTGATAAACTGCCAGCAACAATAGCAAGAGATATTTATGGACTGGGTAGTATTTTAACTCCATTTTTCTTACAGCAAGAGTTTAATGCGGATGATTTTACTGATCAAAAAAGGGCACTATATTGTTCACAGCTTTTTTCTGATACTCATAGCGCTCAATTGTTGCAACAAGTAGTCATGGAACGTTTATTACAACATAAATCGTTTGATGAACGATTATATTGGTTATTTACAAACCCCATCACACGATTTTCTATGACGAAACGTGCTCGTACTGATTTTGTGGAACACGAAGTACAAACCCCAGAACAATTTGCTGCAGTACGTAAAGAATTGAAACGATATATTGATATGGCAACAGATAGTGAGTATGTTGGGGCTGCTGTAATACTCGAGCAAGCATTTGGAAAGGATGCACAGCCGCGTGAATTATTTAGTATGCTATTTGACATGCATCGCTTTGATGTGAAGATAAAGAAATATATTTTTGAAAAAGTACAACAGGCACAGAACTATGAAGATGCTGCAGAAAATGAACGTGCGATTGTAGCGACTGATAGAGCGCTCATGGGTCTTGCTCAAGCAAATGATTTTGTTCGCTATGGAGTAGTGAGAGAATTATTGATTGGAAAAGATGGGTTGCTGCATACACAGAGGGATCGGGAATGGTTATTAGACTATCTATTTCGCGCCACTGCTCAAAAGGGCAAACAAACAGCCGAACAGCAGCAAACGCAGCAGGTAGTACAAGAATTGGTGAGAGCTATGGCTCAAACCGCACCAGAAGATATGCTGTTTTTTGCGCTTGCTCCTCTTATTCATGAACGGATTATGCGTGCTCCACAGCAAACTACTTCATGGGAGCATATCCTTAAAAAATACGCAAACTATACAGATACAACAGCAGTGGAAGATACATTGAGAGATGCGGAAAAAATACGTCAACAATCAACAACGTGGAAACAACTTATACAGCAAACATATCAACCACACACTCCTTCGCCTACACCAGCGGGTGTACGAGTAAACGAGATACAGTTATGTAGAGATCGTGTGCAGTTTATTGCAGAACAATATCCTCTTCCAAAAGAATCAGATAAACAAAAGACAGAGGCATTCACTATTGAACGATTTGTCGTGAAATTAGCTGAAAGCTTAGGAAGCCCGGGAGTTCGTTTTTTACAAATACTCGGCCAATATATTGATGTGCCACCGACATTACAATCTGCATTTAACGATGCAACCGATTCTGTTGCTGGGCAAAATAAAATGACTGCATACGAGACCATACAACGTGAATGGCCAGAATGTGAGCACCAAATTTTACGCGTTCTGGATCGTATTGGTGGTGGATCG
>DATDUS010000184.1:0-6430 GCA_035290285.1 Patescibacteria group bacterium | reverse complement strand
TGCCACTTGCTTTCGTGATAAGATACCGTCTTCTGGGAGGTTCTGTAATTGAATGATTAAATCAGAAACAGTACGAAAATGACGTGGTTCAAAATGAGAAAAAATATCTTCTTGTCCTACTCTCCTTGACTCCTGTGGTCTTCTATCTATTATGACGGTTGATGCTGCGTTATCATATGGCGTAGGTTCTTCTACAACTGAAACTGACGCTCCCCCTCTTTCCTGATTTACAGCCGGAATGCTCTCTGGTGGAGGCGGCATAAAAGGATCCTCTAAAGCAAGTGGAGTTGTTACTCTTTCTTTTCGATTGATAGGTATTACAGTGGTTGAGTCACCAACAACATGTGGATCTCTTAAATCAACCATTCTTTTATGATAGGATTCTTTAGTCATAATGATATAATAATAAAAATAAATTATTATAATAATAGCAAATTTTAGCTAAAAAATCAAGAACACTATAAAAATAGTGAATGTCAAAAATTTTTTAACTGCGTAATTGCGTAATACGAATACGATGGTGTAAGCCAAAAATCATGACAGTTAACTCAAGAAAAATGGAACCAACACTAAACACAATACTATAATAGGTAAGAGCGCCCCATACAGTGGTTAAAAGATTCATATAAGAAAGCATTTCAAATGAAATAATAGCAAGCGCCAAAATAGACACAAACGGCAATACCCCCAATTTTGCAATCACTAATGAATCATGCAGCAGAATGGCGTGATGATGTTCAATAATTTTTTGGCTAAACCATAACCAAAACACGGTAAAAAATATTGGAGAAATAACAAAGAGATATACCCACAATGGCAGTAATGAAAAAGAAGCGATAGCAAGCAGTGCAAATGCAAAAATAATACCAAAATTATATCCAGCAAGCAGTAAGCCAATATGCCAGGAATGTAATTTCTTTTCTTTCATTTTTTGGCCAAAGGCCATAATGTGTTTCTTCATCTGCTTATTGTGAAAGAATCTCATCAATCGCTTCACGTATGTTTTGCGAGAATGGAGGATCAGTAATTTTCTTTTTTATACCGTTGCCTTCTACAAAAAAGGTAGGAGTAGAATTTAAACGCAATTTTTGTGCCTCTGCTGCATCTTCATTGATTTTATCCGCTGCTTGCTGACTGCTCACACAACTTTCAAATGCATCCATATCCAATGCTTGATTTTTTGCGTACGTGGTAATTTGCTCTTGCATTGCTTCTCTACTGTTTTTTGTAGACCATTCTGCTTGCTTTTCAAATAATATACGAGTCAACTCAAAAAATTTTCCTTGTTGAAAGGCACATTCTGCTGCTATTGCCGCATCTGTTGCATATTTATGTTCTGGAATAGGAAGAGGAAAATCATTATATACATACTGTACCTTATCACCATACTCTTCAATTAAATCCTCAATAGCCGGAAATGAAGATGCGCAAGCTGGACACTGAAAATCTGAATATTCTGTAATAACAACCGGTGCATTTTCTGATCCGATCACCGGATCAGGAGATACATTATCCGTTCTTCCTGTACCCCATTTTACTAGTACAACAAGAAGCACAACAATCGCAACTAAACCTGTACCAAATAATACCTTTTTTATCATATTCTTGCGTGATACTGTTGCTTGCTGTTCTTTTTTTGTCTCAGTTGTTTGTTTCATGCCTTTGTTATTCATATTGATTAAACAATTGATATGCTTCTTCAACTGTGGCATTTTTATAGACTATTGCTGAAAGAGCTTTTGTCATTGCAACTGCTTCTGCAAGCGGGCGTTGATGCACATTGCGACCAGTTGCAGAACCACGAGCATTTCCGATATGAATGGTATCGTAGGTTTGTTGTAAAAAATCTTTTGCAGAACCTTCTTCTCCTCCGGAAATAATAACACCTGTTCGACCAGCAGCAAGCACAGCTTCTGGCAAATTGGCAACCCCAGTATCTGGAAGCATCACCTTTACAAAATCAGCACCCAAACAGGCCGTTACTCCGGCTGCGCCTGCAATAAGGTGAGCGTCCTTTTCATTCGTTATTGCTTTCCCACGTGGATACCCCCAAATTACCGCAATCATTCCATATTTATGTGCTTGTGCAATAAGAGAACCCGCCTCTTGAAGCATTTCGGTTTCATATTCTGAACCAAAATAGACTGTGTATCCAATACCCACAATATGAAGATTCCCATTTTTTCGCAAATCAAGAACGTCTTGAAATGTCACCAATGCTCGCGATTGAGGCTCTGCTTGTTTTATATCAACAATATTGGTGCGCGAATTCATTTTGACCACATAAGGAATAGTGGGATAACTTGATCCATATTGAGCAATCAACCCATGCTGTGTGGCAAAACATCCAATGGTTCCCTGTGAAGCAATGCGAAATAAATGTTCTGGATCTGCATCATCTGGAGAAATACCCGAACCATAAAAATCTTCATTGAGATGCTCAATTTTTTGATCTCCAGCCATCAACATAAGACGATTTGTGCCTTTGGTGATTGTAAGATAGGTATGGATAAAACGACTCCGTTCTTCTGGTATTGTATTCGCTGGTACAATCACCTGGTCTTCCTTGAGTAATACTATTGGTTGTTGTTTCACACGCGTGTATTTTTTATTTTATAGAGAAAAACGAAACAATTTATACGAACTCTGTTCACGCCCTCGTACAAAATACCAAAAATTACCAAACTGTACAACTTGTCGAGGCGCATCTTGTATCGCTGTACGACACTGAATATCTTCAAACCATTCCAAAGCATCTTGACTTACTAAACAACGTTTTGTATGAGCATTCTTCTTATCTAAAAATTGCGCTAACAATATCGAACTGTCTGCAGAAGCATATAACATCAATGATTGATCAACTATTGATACATCATCCTCAAAATTAAATGTTGTTCCAGAAAAATTTATGCCGTCAGATGAATAAAATGATCCAGTGCTATTTTGAGCAAACAAGCTTTGTGCGTGTGGTACAATACGTGAAAATGGTTGAATAGTTTCTTTCCATGTCATGCCATTTGTTGACCATAAGCTTTGTATGTTGCTTGCTTTGGTGACAGGTATATTGTTTGGAAGCTTACTTTTTTCATATCCATTCACAAATATCATATCTTTGTACGAAACCACCTGCTGCGCAACACGCAGTGGAGCTTCTTCATGTAAATTCGTATAGGTCACTTGCTGAAATTGAGTACCATTTGGTTGCGACGGAGAAAATACAGCTGCAGCTTTTTTGGTTCGACCCGCTCCATATGCCCAATTCACTAGAATATAGGGAATATCATCAAATAGAACAAAACCTTGATATGTTGCACTACGTTCTTCAATGAGGCTTTCAGCCCATGTTACACCATCTGTTGTACTCCATACTCCCACCTTTCGATTTCTGCCGGGCTTTTGAAATTCGATCACTACATAGAGCCGATCGCTTGTCGCAAACATCTCTGTGACAACATTTTTTGCTTTTGGTGCGGTAAATCCGATTGTTGCAGGAAGTTCTGACCACGTTGTTCCATTATTTGATGAACGATGAAGGGTCACTGGTTCCCCCTTTTTGCCAGTAATCGTCACATACAAATCATCTCCAAATTTGAAAATACGATCTGTTGACCACATGGAACCTTGAGCAGTCAGCAATAATGATACTGTTTCTGGATCATTTTTTGTTAATCGATATACCTTTTTTTCTGATATTCCTTTTTTCTTTTTATGATTTATCAAATAAAGATATTCATCAATCGCTGTGAGCGTATGCACATCCTGTAACGTATCTGTATATAATGGGCCTTGAACAGTACTCTGTTCAAATGTCGATGCATGCGTTAAAAGGGGTGTAAAAACAACACACCCTGCAAATAATAATAGAATAATAAATTGTTTCATAATGCTATACTTAATCGTATAATACCTGTATCATACTCAAAATTGCTCGGGTTGGCAAAAAAATTGAAACCCATCGCTTGTACAAAAGATTTTTCCTTGAATATCGGTACGAAATACTTGTATACCCGCTCGCTGTAAACGAGCAACTACACCAGCATTTGGATGCCCAAATGTATTGTCTGCCCCAACCGAAATCAGCGAAACTTCTGGCGTAGTAGCCTGCAAAAAAGTACGACTTGTGCTGGTTTTGCTTCCATGATGCCCAACTTTCAATAGATCAATATCCACTGTTGTGATGCCAAATAAAGAATAGTGCTCTACCACTTCTTCTTCTATTTCTTTCGGAGCATCTCCGGTAAACAGAGCAGAAAATTGGTTATAATGTAAAATAAACATGATGGAATCATCATTTACGTCTTGATGATACGCCTGAGGATTTGGATGCAAAAATTCTAACCACACTCCTTCTTCAACATCGAATCGCATGCCACGATATGGCACGTATACTTGTATATGATGTTTTTTTTCCCATTTAGCAAGGCTTTCAAAAAAAGGAGTGTGCGTCTCTGTGCCATTGGTAAAAAGAGTATGTATTTTTAACTGATCAGGAAGTTCTGTAAGACCAGCAATATGATCAGCATCCGGATGCGTAGCAATGACTAATTCTAATTCACGATCATACGGTGGCATGACTTCACCCAATTCTGAAAGCACACTTCTGTTTGGGCCACCATCAATCAGAATATCATTGCCTTTCGGAGTACGAATATAAAAAGAATCACCCTGTCCTACATTCAACATATATATAGAAAGATTTTGTGATGTTGACGGCTTCCATACATATATGCAATAGCCAACAAATATCACGATAATACTGATGATGCTGATAAATTTTTTATTCTTATGATTCATAACTTTTTTATAAAGTAGCGGATAAAGCCGTGAGGGAGACTGCAATTCAATGCAATAGCGTAAGCGTGCAGTGAATTGAAGTCTCCCTATAGATTAATGATTAATAACAATCATAGTTATGCTTTTTGACGAAGAATACGTGCTCCAAACAGCATAATGATGAGTGATGCCATAGCAAATAGTGACCAATGAAATGACGGAAGCGTGAGTGATGCATACGGCAACGAAGAAAACCACTGCACAATAGTGATCGTTAAATGAATAAAATAATACAGAGGCAATAATAGCCATGAAGCAATCCAGTATGGCAAAACACTGGAGATCATAACAACAACCAAACCACCAAACATCACAATAGTTACGAGTGGACCAACAACAAGGTTTGCGGCAAGTGCAATGATAGAAAATGAATGAAAGGAATAGGCAATCAATGATGTGGTGGGAATCATGGCAGAAAGAGTAGTCGCAGTAGCGCTACGCAATGCCAATGTTTCTGGAATAAAATACAATTTTTTTTCAAGGTACGGGTTAAACACAATAATGCCAGCAGTTGCTAAAAAAGACAGCTGAAAACCACCATCAAATAATAGAAGTAGTGGGTTTATAATTAACATTCCTGTGGCAACAAATACGAGCATACGCAATGCCTGGCCTTTACGCCCCAGCAGTTGTGCAAATAATACTGCACTACTAAAAATAGCAGCACGCACTGCAGGTGGTTGTGAACCAGTAAATACTGCATACAAAGCAAGCATTCCAATAACAACACCGATGGCGGCGCGACGAGAAAGCGGAACATAACGCATGATATTGAGCAAGAATGTTGCCAGCAGAGCAACGTTGTATCCAGAAATCACCAAAAGATGTGTAGTGCCGCTCGTGCGAAATGCATCGGCAATTGGTGCTGGCATGGCATTATTAATGCCAAATATCACACCCAAAAGCAGCGTATGCTCTGGAGAAGAAAGCGCATGCTGTAAGCGTTCTACCAAAAAGCGTTTACAGGAAAAAAGAGCACGCTGAAATGATGGTTTAGAACCTATGGTGGTAATAAACGGCGCAGTACAGATACTGCTCACATGATATCGCTCCAAATATTTATCGTACCGAAATGTTTCAAATGCTTCTGGCTTACGAAGCATGCATTGAAGTTGTATCTCGTCGCCATAGGAATATTTTGGTTGCAACAGTGCCTTTACTTGAATGAGCCCTTTTACTCCTTCACAGCGGATGATGAGTTTTTGTTTATCAGTAAGTAATTCTGGTTCGCGGACAATTTCGCCCATACAATCAATATGCTGCTCATACTCATTTGATTCAAATGTTGGTAACAAAAATGTTCTCCCAATACCCAATACGCAAAAAAGGATGGCAACACAACACATGCGCACATATACATGAAAGGTGATTATAATACCAACACAACTCACTATCAATAAAATAATAACCCATTCAAATGGAAATGCTTGCACCGTACCAACTCCAATACCAATAATAAACGCAATACAACAAAGAAGAGTGATGGTTGATTTATGAAATGGCGTAAACATAAAACTCTCCGAAATTTTGTGTACGTTTCAGGAGAGTTTGATACAGTGTCCAATAAGAGTACTATACTACTTACATAAAATATGTC
>DATDUS010000183.1:0-15007 GCA_035290285.1 Patescibacteria group bacterium | reverse complement strand
TTTCATAGTGGTGATTCACTGCTTTTTGAAAGGAGAAAAAATGCAAAGTTTTTTTGATGCGATAACACATCCTGTGGTGTTTCATGTGCTTGCTCTTGTGCTCGCCTGGACGGTGGTTTGGTACTTGCGTGACCAACCACTTTCAGCAATTGGTCGCTTTCAGAAAATTCTGGAAGTGACTCTCTGCTGGGCGGTGCCCGGCATCACAATACTATTGTTGTTTATCGAATATGCTGGTCGAAAATGGCTTTTCATGCTACTTGTTGTGGCTGCAGTGGCCATTCTCGCGTATCACGCAGGAAAGGATCGAGGGGAAAAACAACGGCCGATGGTATAGCAAAATCGTGTCTCATCGGTCAATCACTCCAAAAAAGGTCAAGCTTTTTTGGAGTGAATTTATTCTGTAATAATATGTGTTATTTCCTTCAATGAATCAATAATATATTCTGGTTGCGCCTGCTCCAAAATTGCTCGTGAATGCGTGCCTGTTGTGACAGCAATGGTGTGTGTACCAGCTGCTTTTCCTGCGAGCACATCAAGCGTCATATCACCAATCATTACGGCTTGTTTCGAGGTCACAGAACATTCGTTCAGTATTTTTTGAATAATTTCCGGGTCTGGCTTGGCATGTGTCACTTTGTCTGCTCCATACACTACATCAAAATAGTGTCGTAAATGAAATTCATTCAATAGATACTGAGCTGCGCTCGTATATGCTGTTGTAGCAATAGCAAGCTTCTTTTTTTGAGCAAAATATTCAAGAATTTCTCGGACATATGGTTGAAGAGTAGTGTGTTGAATTTTTATTTTGGTATAGACTTGCACATATTCTTCCACAAGCGTGGTAAAAAATTCTTCATTTGCATGCTCTAAAAACAACTCACGAAACATTTCTCGCAGTGGCATACCCATGTGTAATGAAACAAATTCTTTATTGACAACCTCACAACCATGCGTTTGCAACACCGTATTAAATGCGTTCCAAATAACATCTGTTGAATTAACAAGTGTTCCGTCGATGTCAAAAATAAGTAATTGAATGTTTCGTAACACAATAATTTGGTGAAATCATATTAATTCATTCGAACAAATTTTCGTTTACCGACTTGAATAATGTCGTTTGTAGTAACTGCTGTATTTCCATCTTCTATCTTTTGATCATTGACTTTTACTCCTCCTTGTTCAATAAGTCTTCGTGCTTCAGTTTTTGAAGTAGTCAGTTTTGTATGAACCAACACATCTACAATGGTTTTGTCAGCAGAAGTACGTGTATATGTTGGAATTTCTGTTGGTTTACCCTTGCGTTGAAACACTTCTAAAAATTCTCGTTCTGCGTCATTTGCAGCTTGTGGTGAATGATAGAGTGTAACAATTTTTCGTGCTAAACATACTTTCAAATCGCGCGGATTTTCTCCGTGAGACAACGCATGTTTCACACCTGCAATGTCTTGTTTGGTGTCATTGGTGCACAACCAAAAATACTGCGGTATTAATTCATCTTTTAATGACATAATTTTTCCAAACATTTCTACCGGAGCGTCGTTCACCGCAACATAATTATTATAGCTTTTGCTCATTTTTCGACCATCCAAACCTGGTAATAAATCAAAAGTAATTACCACCTTTTCCTTCTTGTTTATCTCCTGTTGTAGTGTTCGACCAGCAAGCATGTTAAACAACTGATCATTTCCTCCCACTTCAGCATCGACATCCAAAGCCACAGAATCATACCCTTGCATAACAGGGTATAGAAACTCATGAATATAGATTGGTTTTTCTTCCTTTATTCGTTTTTCAAACATATCACGCTCCAACATACGTTGAACAGTAAATCGTGCAGAGAGCTCTATCACATCTTGAAAGCGTAATGTATCAAGCCATGTAGAGTTAAATTCAATGCGTGCTGGATTCTGTGCGTCTTTTGAAAAATCAAGAATCTTTGATGCTTGCTCTTTATATGTTTTTGCATTTTCTAATATCTCTGTGTGTGTTAAGGTGACCCGTGCGGCGCCCCGATCTGTCGGGTCTCCAATACGAGCGGTAAAATCTCCAATCAAAAATATAATCTCATGACCCAGTTCCTGCAATTGTCGCAATTTTCGAAGAATGACTGCATGACCAAGGTGAATATATGGACCAGTTGGATCAACCCCAAGATAAATACGCATGTGTTCATTGTTTTGAAGTTTTTGTTCAAAAAGGGTTTTAGGAATAATCTCAGAAATGCCACGCGTAAAAATATCTTCGAGTTTTTGTGGGTCTATTGCTTGTGTGACTTGATTTTCTGGTCTATTCTTTGGCATAATAAGGATGTTAAGCTGTTTGTAACATTCTCTATTCTACCACACGCTTGATCATTTGTTTATTCTCTGCTTGTAACAGAAGACCGACTATACCATTATCACTTATATAGATGTACTTTTCTCTTTATTTATGCCTATTCCACAACTAGAAAAAAAAGGAACAAAAAAAACAGACCATCCTCATGATGTTTCTTTGGTACGAAAAAAACGTGCAGCAAATAGGCAACATCCAACAGAAAAAAAAGCCAGCGCATCTTCTTCTGAAAAAAAAACAACTGAAAAGGGGAAAAAAAAGGAACAAAAAAAATGGTGGAAAAAAATGCTCATTATTCTTTTTATTCTGTGTATACTCGGAATCGGTTCTGGCGCCATTGCGGTTGGAGCCGCGTATATATGGGTATCAAAAGATCTTGCTGACATTTCAGATATTAATAAACGCGCAGTTCGTGAAACAACCAAAATTTATGCAAATGATGATCAGACTCTTTTGTATGAAGTAGGGGACAATCAACGTATTGAAGCATCGCTTGATAAGATTGATAAAAAAATACAACAAGCTACCGTAGCCTTAGAAGACCGTCGTTTTTATGAACACAAAGGAATTGATTTGATTGGTCTTGCACGTGCAGCAATGACTTGGACCAACATGAGCACAGCACAGGGCGCATCCACACTCACACAACAATTTGTTGGCAATGCTGTTCTTTCAAAAGAACGCACCATTAAAAGAAAAATAAAAGAGGGGATTTTATCCTATCGATTGGAACGAAAATTCAGCAAAGACAAAATTTTAGAAATGTATCTCAATGAAGTATATTATGGTGCAAATTATCAAGGTGTTGAAGTGGCAGCACAAGAATATTTTGGAAAATCAGCAAACGAAGTAACACTTGTTGAGGCGGCAACACTCGCTTCATTACCAAAACGACCAACCGTATACCCGCGTGACCACGAGCGTTTAAAAATTCGCCGTGATTATGCTTTAGACATTATGGCAGAACTTGGCAATATCACAAAAGAAGAAGCCGAGGCAGCAAAACAAGAACCAATTACTCTCCAAGAAAAAACAGATCGAGAAAAAAAAGCACCCCATTTTACTGATTATGTTATTGAACAATTATCCGAAAAATATGGACAAAAACTTCTGCGCGATGGTGGAATGCGTGTGGTCACATCGCTTGATTGGGACAAACAACAAAAAGCAGAAAAAGTGATTTCTGACAGTATTGGAACAATAGAAGAATGGGGGGGAGATAATGCAGCGCTGGTTGCGCTCGATGCGCATCATGGTCATATTCTGGCAATGGTTGGCTCGCGCGATTATTTTGATCCTGCGCATGACGGTGAATTTAATGTGGCAACCAGCCCCACAAATCAGCCTGGGTCTTCATTTAAACCGATTGTCTATTCTTTAGCTTTTTCTAAAGGATACACCCCAGATACACGTGTGTATGATTTAGAAACTGATTTTCCTATTGAAGGCGCTCCTGTGTATCATCCTCATAACTTTGACATGGGTACACGAGGTCCAATAACCCTTCGATATGCGCTTTCTCAATCCCTGAATATTCCTGCAGTCAAAATGGCGTATTTAGGTGGAGTGAATAACATTATGGATACAGTAGAAAAATTAGGGTATGCACCTTTTGTAAATAAAGATTCTCTTAATCTTTCTGTTGCTTTAGGTGCTGGAGACGTATCTGTATTAGATCATACTTCTGCATTTGCTACCTTTGCGCGAGAAGGAGAGCGCCACAAACCAATAGCGATTATAAAAATAACCAATCAATCAGGCAATACCATTGAAGCATGGAAAGATGAGCCACAACAAGTATTAGATCAGCAGGCGGTACGTATGCTGAATTCCGTGTTGTCGGATTCTGGCGCACGAGGATATACGTTCCGCGGATTAAATCTTTCTGATCGCCCGGCCGCAGCAAAAACAGGTACGAGTAATGATTTTCGCGATGCGTGGACAATGGGATATACCCCCTCAATAGCAGTTGGAGTATGGACAGGAAGAACAGACAACCAACCAATGAAAAACATGGCAGATGGAATTTTTGTTGCTGCACCTATTTGGCGTGCCTATATGGAAAGTATTCTTGCTGGTACTCCTGTTGAAACATTTCAAGATATTTCTTATAAAGCAGCGAATGCTGCTCTGGGTGGTAATTTGGATATTATGAAAGAATACACAATAGATAAATCAACTGGCGCAATTATTCCAGATGAGTGTATATCAACCTATCCAAAAGAATATACAGAGAAAAAAGAATTTAAAGAGACCCATACTATTCTGTATTACATAAATAAAGACAATCCAACCGGTTCGGCTTCTGCAAAACCGCAAGATGACCCAATGTTTAATTCTTGGGAAAGCGCAGTGCAATCCTGGGCAAAAACAGGAGGTCGAGAAAAAGAATATCTTACTGACGCAACACCAAAAGCAAGCTGTAACCTGACGAATAGTAATCAACAACCCTCGGTTAGTATTTCATCACTGCAATCTGGAAATGTATACACACCAAAAACATTTAAAATTGTCGGCTCAGCACAACCGGGAAAAGAACGCTCAATTACTACGGTCGTCTATAAAATTGATGAAACTGTTGTAAGCACTCAATCGACTCACATTACGAGCACGAATTTCGTGGCCTCATCATACAACGCAACAAACCTCACCAATGGAAGACACACAGTAACTATTCAAGTGATTGATGATCGAGGGAATCGTGCAGAAAGTAGTGTAAAAATTCTATTTAAAGAGCGATTAGTACCAGATTCTTCTCCTACTCCTGTTTCTAATTCCAATCAAAACAATAATACAAATTCTAATAATACAAACAAAAAAACCAATAGTAACGAATAAAAATTACATGAGGAACTGTAATAAACAGTAACTTAATATCCGTCTTTGTTTTTTTGTCGTGGTGTAGTAAATTGAACACGTAAAATTTCTGAACGACCAATGCGATTATTTATTTCTGAAATCAATGATTCTTCTTGTAATCGTATTTCTTCTCCAACTGCTGGGTGAGCAATTTCAATCATAACAGTGCGTTTTTTTATATAAATAGGTTTTGCGTGCAGTGTAGCACCTTCTCCAAATCGTTCATGTAATACTTGTTCAACAATATGCAGATGTTTGTAGGCTTCTACTTGCCCATAAATTCCGGCGCGTTTGAGGTTTTTTTGAAAAAAGGAACGGTGGATTTTTTGAAACATGGCGTATATCGCATTACAAGAACTATTGTTTAATTGGCATAATGATATAAACATATGATTGAGTAGTGTCTGCATCACCGTGTGGTCGAAACGCCCCGGGATTGGTATTGTCAATCAATGAAAGGTGTACTTTATCTGTTGAGATATTGGAAAGTCCATCAATGACATATCGATAATTAAATACAATATTATTTGATTCCCCTAATATTTCTGCTTCTATTTTTACCGTGTTTTCTCCTACTTGATTATTAACAGCCGTAAGGGTAATTATTTGCTTTTCTGGAGAGAGGTGCATGTGAATATCATGAATTCCTGATTTTGAAAAAAGGCTTGCAGCTTTAATAGATTTTATAAGTGCCTCTCGGTCAATAATTGCTTTTGTCCTGTTTTGCGTAGGAATAATTTGTTCATAATCAGGAAATGATCCTTCAATAATACGGCTGGTCATTTCAAACTCGGCTGTTTTAAATAGTAACTGATTTTCACCAATAAAAAATTTTACTTCTTCGTCTGTTTCCGGAAGTATACGAACCAGCTCTGAAAGAGTGGGAAATGGGATAATAATAGATCGACTACTCACTTCACCTGTATTTGTACTTTGTATCTTCCGTTCAGCAAGACGGTAACTATCTGTTGCCGCAAGCACAAGGTGCTGATCTTTTATTGCGCACAGCGCACCAGTTAATTCTGGACGAGAATGGTCGTGTGAAATAGCAATTAATACTTGCTTTATTGCCTCTTTCAATTCTTTTGCAGGAAACAGTATAGGATGTGTTTGTTCTACTTCAGGAATAAGTGGAAATTCTGCTGTTCCTTCTCCTTTTATTTTTGTTTGCTGGTTTCCCGCTTGAATATGCACAGTAGTTTCTTCACTACTCACGTCCACTCGTTCAGCAGAAAGAAGACTAATGTAATTAGAGAATAGTTGCGCTGGAATCGTAAGTGAACCAGGTTCTTCCACTTTTCCTCGAACAAATACCCGTATTCCAACTTCTAAATTTGTCGAGATGCATTCAATGCCATTTTCTCCTGCTTTTATTAATACGTTGTGCAAAATAGGTAAGTGCACATTTCGAGAAGTAATATGAGAAGCTATTTGTACACCACGGTTTATGTTTTCTTGAGTGCAGGAGAATTTCATAAATATATATAATTAATTATGATTATAATAAGGGGTGTGGATAGAGTGGATAAGTACGAGAGTGTCTATGGTTATTGTGAAAAACTATTTTTAGAGTGTGGAAGAAAACGGAATAAATTCTTGACAATGGGGTGGATAGAAAGGGAATAACTTTTTACTATTTTTATTTATGAGAGTGGTGTGTGTTTTATCCTATTTTTATACACAGTGTTTTCACCATTCTTATACACCGGTTATTCACTACACACTCAGTGATTGATAGTTTGTTAATTATACAGACGTTGTTTAATCATATTGATATCGTTTTCTATTTTTTCATCATCTCCAACAAGTTTTGTTATTTTTTGACAGGCATGCATTGCGGTAGTGTGATCTCGACCGCCTAAATCTTGACCAATGTTTGGGTATGAAGCATGAATTTCTTCACGCATGAGATACATTGAAATTTGGCGCGGAACAACCAGTTCTTTTTTTCTGCTATCACCAATTAAATCCTTTAATTCAACCTCATAAAAGGAAGCAACCGTTGATAAGATTTTTTTTGTTGTTACAGCCCCACGTTTTGGTGTTTGGGAAAGAGAGGTAAGCAAAGATTTAACAGATTCTAATGTTGGCGCTTGTTTTTGCAGTTGGTGGTGAGCAATGACTCGGTTTAATACTCCTTCTAACTCTCGAATGTTGTTTTGTACGTTGGATGCAATAAATTGAGCAATTTCTTCACTTAATACGTAATTTCGTTCACGACATTTTTGTTTTAAAATAGCAATGCGTGTTTCCAGGTCAGGAGTATTTACGTCTACAATCATTCCGGCTTCAAATCGGGAAAAAAGACGCGGTTCCAATGTTGGTATTGCTCGTGGTGGCCTATCAGAAGTGAGAATAACCTGTTTATTGTATTGATGAAGATGATTAAACGTGTGGAAAAAAGCCTCTTGCGTTCCTTCCTTACCGGCAAGAAACTGAATATCGTCCACCATGAAGAGATCCACAGAACGATACTTTTCTTTAAATTGTCCGGCAAGACCTTCTCCAACCGCTTTAATATATTCATTTGTAAACGATTCGCAGGTAACATAAAGAATTTTTTTCTCAGGAAAACGCTGAAGAACAGTATGACCAACCGCTTGCATTAAATGTGTTTTTCCTAGCCCTACCCCGCCGTAAATGAATAAAGGATTATAGACAACACCTGGTCGTTCAGCAATTGCAAGACACGCGGCATGTGCTAATTCGTTCTTTTTTCCAACAATAAAATTTTCAAATGTATATCGCGGATTGAGTCCGGCATCTGTTGCGTGTTGTGCAGCACTTGTCATGTTACGTGGTTGTGGAGCCACTGTAATAGTGTTCTGTTGATAGAGTGTTGATGGACTGTTGATTACTTGTGTTTGAACTGTAGATTTTTGTGTGGAAGAAGTGTGTACTGGTGGGGTACTGTGAGTATTTTCCACAGGTAATGACACACCTTTTTGCTTGGAAGAAACAGTGTACGAAACGGTTTTGATATCATCATCAGAAATTCTCCGCAATGCTTTTAAAATGCAGTGGTGATATTTGTTTTCAAGCCAAGTTTTAGTAAATGTGTTTGGCACACCCACAACAACAGACCCGCCAGTATTGGTAAGAATAAAGGTGTCTTTAAACCAAGTAGTAAAATTTGCTTTTGAGAGTTCTAATTCCAACTCTCCCAATGTTGAATTCCAAAGTTCTTCGGGTGGCATAAAAAATAATTTAATCAATAAGGGAGTCAATTGGTATAGTAACACACATACCTTTTTTTCTAAATGTCATCATAGGTTTATATTCTGTTTACAAAGTGTGTATATAATGTGAGTAACGTGGTTGACAAAAATGTATTGAGAATGAGAAAAAATTTGCTCTACCGACAAAAATGTAGACAGAAATTCAACCACCCTTTACAATTCATATATTCATTGATAGGATGTTTTTTGTATCACTATAATTTTCGGGCAAGTAGCTCAGCTGGTTAGAGCGCTACACTGATAATGTAGAGGTCGGAGGTTCAAGTCCCCCCTTGCCCACAGAAAAAATAGATTGCATAAATTCATGTGTGAATTCAAATTAAGGCTATCTAAAAGCGCTCATTTTTTGTTGTAAACCTTCAATCCAACCAATAATGGTGAAAAAGAGTTTCACATCATGAATTCTCAAGTGTATTGTGCCATGAGGGAGACGATCCTTTGGCCGCACTGATTTACTACTACGACTGACAATAATGGTCGGGTGAATTTGAGATAATGGTATGGATGTAATAGATGACCAGTATTTCATTGAGTTTTCTCTGTTAGTATTTGGTGGAAGCATGAGTTGAATTTTTATTTTTTCTTTTTTTACTCCACAGCATGTTTCAAAAAATCGCATCATTACTTTAATGGTTTCTGGGTCAGAATTTGTGAAATCAACACATTTCCACTTGCTTCCATAAGCGCCCCGTTTATATCCTTCTGCCCAATAGAGTGCAATACCAATAAAAAATAAATCTTTTTCTTCCAGTTCACCTATCTTCAGGGAGAATAATGTCTTTAAACCAATAAGAAAGGGTACTTTTTGGAATACAAAGTATTTTGGAGACCTCGCTATAGCTTTTCCCCTCTTTTCTTAATTGAATAGCAGCGTTTTTTTCTTTGCGCATAATCAAATTGAACCAATGATGAATTGATTCTATTTTATCAGTTGTTCAGTTTTTATACAATTTGTGTGCCGGGGGGCAGGATCGGACTGCCGACGCAAGGATTTTCCATTTTTCTCAAATTTCTTTGAGGATCGGACTATATCATCACCCTGTTTTTTATACATAACAGGGGTTGGGCGCTTATTATAGGAGTATTGTTGGGACTCACCTATTAGTCTCTACACCTTTCTTGATACTAGTACCCATCAAGAGTTGGCTCGGGATTACCCCTTTATAAGGGCTTCCCCGAATTCACCCAATTTTTAACCATAATTTACATTATGGTGGACCGAAAACCAGTCCTTCGCTCTACCACTGAGCTACCCCGGCAAAGTGTATGTGCTAAATTAGCATATCAGAAGCACTCTCTTGTGGTCAAGAGAGTTGTGAATTGATTTTTTTCTGTATTGTATGTAGTATAACACAGCGATTCATTTATATGTCGCGGGGCGTGGCCCAGTTGGCTAGGGCACCTGCTTTGGGAGCAGGGGGTCGTGAGTTCGAGTCTCACCGCCCCGACACGAAAATTTTCATCACATTTTTTTTCATAGTTCTGATATACTGTAATCTATATGATTAACTGTTGTATACGATGATTTTTTCGTTTGAACAAATTATTCCTTGGCTTCTTCATTATAAATATATTGTTTTGTTTCCTTTAATGATCATTGAAGGACCAATTGTTACGATTATTGTTGGTTTTTTGTCTTCATTGGGGTATTTTCATCTCTCTGTAGTTTATGGGGTTATTATTATTGGTGATTTAGTTGGTGACAGCTTGTATTATGTGTTTGGCCGATGGGGAAAGGAAACACTTATACAACGATGGGGAAAGTATATTGGAATAACAGAAGAGCGAGTTGTGTATCTTGAAAAACATTTTGAAAATCATTCTGGTAAAACATTGCTTTTTGGAAAACTTGCTCATGGAGTAGGTGGTGCTGTTCTTGCTGCTGCGGGTGTTGCAAAAACACCGTATACGCGCTTTCTTTGGTATAATTTTTTAGGAACCATACCAAAATCACTGTTGTTATTGCTTATTGGGTATTATTTTGGACGCACCTATGTGCAATTGAATACGTATTTAGACTATACGGCTATTATGAGTGTTTTATTGACTGTGGTTTTTCTTTTACTGTATTTTGTTATGATGCGTGTGGGGAAAAAACAGGAAAATAATAAAAAGTGCATGGAAAACACAACTGAATCGCTTTATCCCGAACGATTTGTTAATATAGGGAAAGGAAAAATATATTATACGTTGCACATGCAAAATCCGAAACAGATAACGATTATTTTTCTTCATGGTTTAACCTCAAACCACACTACATGGAGTACAATGATGAAGCAATTAGCAGCACAAGGCTATAACACCCTTGCGCTTGATATGCGCGGTCATGGATGTTCAGATAAAACAATAAAAAGAAGGCTGTATTGCATGTCTGTGTTTGCTGACGACCTAGAGCTCATTATTCAAAAAGAACATATACAGAAATATATGCTTATCGGATATTCATACGGTGGTGCTGTTGCACTTGAATTTGCCATACGGAAACCATCCGGGATGTGTGGGCTGATACTGATCAGTACAAATTGTGTTACTCCCCTAAAATATAAATATCTTTCTTTTTTTAATCCCATTGCCTACGGTATATTACAAAGTGTTTCATTTCTTTTGCTTTGGGTAAGAAGAAAACAATATTTTTATTATCGGCATGGTTCTGCAGTTGGATACTGGCGCTCTTTATGGAATGGATATCTCACTATGCCTATTTCCATACATTATTGGATGCTTGCACAAATGTTAGTGCTTAATTATGAGCCAGTATTACAAAAGATTCTAGCGCCAACTATTATTATTCGTAGTGAAAAAGATCCGTTTGTTTCCTGTGCTGAAGCAGAGTATATGAAGCAGCATATACCGCGTAGTGAGATGATTGTTTTTCGTGGCAGAGGCCATTTTATTGGTTCCACATGTCAGGATGAATTGTTAAAAGTTATTGTTCCATTTTTCCAAAAGTATACACCGGTAAATACAGCACAACAAAATAATGATAAATAATTGTACAATGAACATTGCTCTCTTTAGTGACACATTTCCACCACAGATCAATGGCGTAGCACATGTTGTTGCAGAGCTTGCTGCTACCCTTGCACACAATGGTCATACTGTCACCGTTGTTACTGTAGTGAATGAATTGAAAAAAAGATGGCCTATTGAAAAACAAAACAACTATACCATTATTCGTGTTCCCTCTGTTCCTGCAATGGTGTATGACGGGTATCGTTTTGCATTGCCAAGCGGCCGACTACTTCGATACATGAAAAAAAATACACCAGACATTATTCATACACACACACCATTTTCTGTTGGATGGGAAGCAGTACAAACAGCCAAATTGTTTCATACCCCTCTCGTTGGAACACACCACACTTTTTATGATCATTATTTAAAGTATGTAAAATTGAATTTTGATTGGACAAAAAAATTAGCATGGAAATATGTTGTGAGTTATTATAATCGTTGTACCATAGTGACCAGCCCATCACACGCACTTGCTTCTGCTTTACAGGAGCATGGTTTGAGCCGGCCTATTCAAGTTCTTCCAAACCCCATTAGCCCTCTTTTTTTTCGTGCGACACCAAACAGAAAAAAGAAACAACAATTAAAAAAAACATTTGGTATTGTTGATAGATCCATTGTGTATATGGGAAGGGTGAGTTATGAAAAGAACATAAATAAAGTGATTCATGCTTTTAAACAGGTTACAGAAATCATGCCAAACACACAGCTCATGATTATTGGTGATGGTCCGGATAAAGAGCGATTAAAAAAATTAGCAACAAGTTTAGGAATACAGCAAAAAATAGTATATACAAGTTTTTTGTACAAACAGGAATTAGTTGATGCATTACAAGCAAATGAACTGTTTGTGACAGCCAGCGAAAGTGAAAACATGCCGCTTTCTGTGTTAGAGGCCATGGCATGCGGCCTTCCAGTTGTTGCAGTGTCTGCGCTGGGTATTCCAGAAATTGTACAACACAAAAAAAGTGGATTGTTAACTAAAACAGACGATCCAATAAAAATGGCGGATTATATTATTGAATTAATAAAAAATCCAGCCCAATTAAAACAATTTTCTCAAGCCGCTATTGAAAAATCGACAGAATATACACCGGGTAGAATGGTAGCGTCATATGAAGAACAGTATAAACAGCTTGTTAAAAAAGATCATGAAAATTTGCTTGTATCTTGAATTTTATCATTTTTTAGGCGGAAGACTATACCGCAACATTGGCACTGGTCTTTTGTCTTCTTATGACAATCAAAAAAAAATACTCGCTGATTTACACATTCCGTATTCTGAAACGTGGGATGATTCATGTGACATTTTACAGATAAATACACCATGGCTTAATTCCGTTCGTATTGCACGGAAGGCAAAGCGTTTAGGTAAAAAGGTGATCATGTGGGCTCATGTGACCGCAGAAGACACTCAGCAAGTATTTCGTTTTACTTCTTTTATTTTTTGGCTGATTAAAAAATATTTAACGTATGCGTATGGATTGGCCGATGTGGTGTGTTGTCCAAGCGAATACACAAAATCACTGCTTGTTGCATATGGATTGCCAAAAGAAAAACTCATTGTTCAATCAAATGGGGTAGATACCACCCGTTTTGTTAAAGATGCAAAAAAGCGATTGAGAGCGAGAGAACAAAGAAAGTTACATGGTGTTGTTATTGGCACCGTTGGTCTTGCAATTCCGAGAAAAGGCATTGATGATTTTTTAGAGGTGGCTCGTGCATTTCCGGAGCAACAATTTATATGGTATGGAAAAATATATAGTAGTCTGTTTGTAAAGCCCTTTCCAAAACAGCTTCCTAAAAATGTTGAATTTACCGGATATGTAGATGATATTGTGGCGGCCTTTCATTCTCTTGATGTTTTTGTATTTCTTTCTTTTGAAGAAAATCAGGGCATGGCTATTTTGGAAGCTGCAGCAGCAGGACTACCAATTGTTGTTCGTGACATTCCTGTGTATCAAGGGTGGCTCATACATGGCGAAAACTGTTTCAAAGCAAAAACGGTAGAAGAAATACAGGCGGGTGTTCACCGGCTCATTCATAATTCAGATTTAAGAGAGCGACTGGGAAGAAATGCAAAACAGCTGGCAGAAGAACACAGTTTACAAACTATAAAAAAGCATTTATGCGCTGTGTATAATGTTTTTTGAATGAATAACCGCTCGTTGCTCTTTTCATCGATTGTGATACTATTTGTGTACTTACGGGCTGTAGCACAGTTGGCTAGTGCGCGCGATTCGGGTTCGCGAGGTCGGCGGTTCAAGTCCGCCCAGCCCGACCACATTAAACTTTTTAAAAATTTAAAGGCGTTTGATTATGAAATGGGACTTGATTTTGAATTTGCCAAAAAACTCGGAATTGATGTTCAATGATTGAAATTAAGATTTAAGCATTTGTTTTGCAAAAATGAGCGCGTATTGACAAGTGTTAATTATATGTATAGTATGTGTATATAGTATACATATCGTGAAATAGCTATAATATGTATATAAAATAGATATAATTAACATATTGATGCTTAAAAAAATAGAGAATCCGGACATATCTGGCATAGATAATAAAAAAATTGCGGAGCTTCTTCAGAATGAAAAAGCGCGGCTATTGGTACAAAAATCTTTGTCACCCTATGTCCATTGGGAAAAAATTAAACATTGGCCTGTTTCTGAAGGAATCAGTAATTTAGAATTATGGGCGATAATAAAAATTTTAAGAAATAAAGTTTTTGATAGAAAAAACAGCATTATCAAAAACGAAAGCGGGATATTTTTCTCTTGGACCTCTTATCTCCCAAAACTTGAACAATTTTTGCATGAAATTGATTTGAGGTTGGGTGGCAATCTTTTTGTCACTGAAAATCAAATGAGCGATGAATTACAGCATCGTCTTTTAAGTCGTGGCGTTATGGAAGAAGCAATTGCTTCATCTCAGCTGGAAGGAGCACATACAAGTAGAAAAGTGGCAAAACAAATTTTACTTGAAGGAAAAAAACCCAGGAATAAGGATGAACAAATGATAGTGAATAATTATCAAGCTATGCGCCTTATTGAAAGTGAGCTGAAAGATAAAAAATTAGATGAAGAATTTCTTTTTTCTTTACATAAGATTTTAACTAAAAATACATTAGAAGATTCAGAAATTGCAAGATATAGAAAGGATGAAGATGAAATTATAGTTGGTGATGACGGTTCAAAAAATGAAATTTATCATATACCGCCAAAAGAAAAGTTTGTAAAAGAGGAAATAAAAAAATTTATTGCTTATGCTAACAATGAATTGCTTGATGAAAATTTTACTCATCCGGTTATAAAGGCGATAATCATTCATTTTTGGCTTGGCTATTTGCATCCATTTGTTGACGGCAATGGCAGAATGGCGCGTGCGCTTTTTTATTGGTATTTATTGCGTGAAAAATATTGGGCATTTGGCTATCTCCCGCTCTCAAAAGTTATGAAGAATTCACCGGCGCAATATCGGGATGCTTATATTTATACCGAACAAGATGATAATGATTTAACTTATTTTATTGAATATAATGTAAATAAAATAAATCAAGCAAT
>DATDUS010000182.1:0-11055 GCA_035290285.1 Patescibacteria group bacterium | reverse complement strand
ATACGTTTGTATGGCAGCATTCATCTGTTGTTCTTGTTCTATCGGTTCCACTGTTCCAGAAGAGCAGAGGCAGCGAATAGAAAGTCCAGGTCCAGGAAATGGCCATCGTTCAAGCATCGGCGTTGGTAACGCCAATCGTTTTCCCAATTCACGTACTTCATCTTTATAAAGTTCTGCAAGAGGTTCCACCACTTTGCCAGCATTAATCAGTTCGAGAATTTCGTCCACGCGGTTGTGATGTGTTTTAATTTTATCTGATGTTTTTGTGCCACCACTTTCAATGGTATCTGGATAAATAGTGCCTTGCCCAAGCAGCCATTCATCAGGATTTAATCCAAGGCCATTGAGCGCATCTTTTTCTACTTGAAGAAATGTTTTACCAATAATTTTTCGCTTTTGTTCCGGATCAGCTACTCCTTTGACTGCTTCTAAAAAACGAACTGATTCATTCACCACATGTAAATCATCAAACCCGGCTTGTACTAATGCTTCATATACACGTTTTGCTTCATTTAAACGCATAAAACCATTATCAATATGCAACCCATACACCTGATTTTTTCCCAGTATTTTTTGTAACAACGCAAAAGCAACAGAAGAATCAACCCCTCCTGAAACAAGCAAAAAAACTTTTTTCTCTCCAACAAATCGTTTTAATTCTTGTTCTAATTGTTTGAGGTATTGTTGCATACTCCAATTTGGGGTTGCGCCGCAAATAGTGAAGACAAAATTTTTCAAAATACGCGAACCGTTTGTTGTATGATGAACTTCTGGGTGAAGTTGTAATCCATAAAAACGTTTTTTTTCATGTGCCATTGCAGCAACCGGACAATCATTCGTTTTTCCAATAACCTGAAATCCAGGTGGCACTGTTGTTACAGAATCCCAATGACTCATCCAGGCTTGTTCTGTTTTCGACAACCCATTGAATAATGGACTGTTTGTATCAATATGTACCTGCGCTTTTCCATATTCGCGGTTATGAGCGGGCGTGACGACACCTTTCAAATGAAATGCCATGAGTTGATGGCCATAACATAATCCAAGAACAGGAATGTTGAGTTCAAAAATACCTGGATCGTAGACGAGTTTTTGATCATTCACAGAATTGGGTCCGCCAGAAATAATAATGCCTAACGCGTCTTTTAGTTCGTGCGCATTAATATCTGTTGGATAAATTTTTGCGAGTACCCCCATTTGTCGAATGCGTCGGCTAATGAGATGCATGTATTGTGAACCAAAATCTAAAATGGCAATGTATGTATTCTTCATAGAAAAATCATAGCAAGAATAGTTTCTGAAAGCAAAAAATTGAACATTGGTATTTCTGCCGCCCGCAGAAGCATCCATTCAATTCACTGCACGCTTACGCTATTGCATTGAATTGAATGGAGCCTCCCCGAAAACTATCTTACCTACTCAAAAGCTATTGAATTCTTATCAATTTTTTTATACAATACGAGTACTTATCTATTTACGCTAACCATATGAAACATATTCCTCAAGCATTATCGTATGATGATGTGTTGCTTGTACCACATTATTCAGATATTTTGCCCACGGAAACTCACCTTTCCACGCAATTAGGATGGTTGAAGTTAGCACTTCCATTTATGAGCGCACCCATGGATACGGTTACAGAATCAGCAATGGCAATTGTACTAGCGAAAATGGGGGGTATCGGCATTATCCATAAAAATATGTCAGTAGGGTCTCAGGCAGCGGAAGTAGCAAAAGTTGCACGAAAAAAATTGCTTGTTGGCGCTGCTGTTTCTGTAGGAGATGAACAATTTGAACGAGCAAGACTCTGCGTGCAAGCTGGAGCAGCAGTGTTAGTGGTTGATTCTGCACATGGTCATTCAAAAGGTATTATTGAACAAGTACAGCGTCTCAAAAAAACGTTTCAGAAAAAAGTCGTGATTGTTGGTGGCAATGTTGCAACAAAAGAGGGGACACGTGCCTTGATTCAAGCGGGCGCTGATGTGGTAAAAGTCGGCATGGGACCTGGTTCTATTTGCACAACACGCATTGTGGCTGGTATTGGTGTTCCACAGTTTACCGCGGTGATGCATTGTGCCGCAGAAGCAAAAAAATTCAAAAAAACCATTATTGCTGATGGAGGTATTAAATATTCTGGTGATGCCGTGAAGGCACTTGCAGCTGGCGCTCATGTTGTCATGATGGGAGGAATGTTTGCCGGTACTGATGAAGCACCAGGAGAAATTATTAAAAATGAAGCGGGTATGAAATTAAAAATGTATCGAGGAATGGGTTCGATAGATGCTATGGAAAAAGGATCAAAAGATCGGTATGGACAAAAATCAACAAAAGAAAAACAAAAACTCGTCCCTGAAGGTGTTGTTGGCTATACACCATATCAAGGTTCAGTAAAAGAAATTGTATTTCAACTTGCTGGCGGTGTGCGTTCTGGTTTAGGATATAATGGCGTCAAAACAATTAAAGAATTACAACAAAAAGCAGAGTTTGTTCAAATTACTTCTGCCGGACTTTCTGAATCTCATCCACATACACTTGCCAGTATTCAGGCTTCACCAAATTATAAAAAATAATTTTATACGTGATTTCCTGCAACTAATTTACGCATATCCCACAATACGCTTGAAATATATGGTCGTCGCCGTTCACCAGTTGCAACCATTAACAGTTTGGTAATTTTTAAATATTGCGGATCCATGAATAGCAAAATAAGCAATTCTTTAATATAGTCGGTATCGAGTGTGATGTAATTATCTGTTCCCACGCCAAGCTGTACGCCCTTTTTTTCCCACCAGGAAAATGGATGATCTTTATAATCAGGCACAACATGGGTTAACCGAAAATTGGAAGAAGGTAGGGCAACGAGTGATACGCCTTTGCTAATCATGCGATTCAATACATCATGTTGATAATGTTCCACCTCTCGGGCTGTATGAAATTTTACTTTGGTAAACTGGAGAATTTCTTTTTGGTTGAGCTGTTTCCCGGCAACTAATTTATTACATACTGCTTCATTTTCATTCCACTCCATGTCCATAATTTCATTGTATTCTGCAGTTTCTTTTACAAGCTGTTTGCCATGTGCGTTCCAAGTTAATACACGTTGATACAAACTATGAAAATAATAATTTGGATTCACACCTAACACAAGCCCGTGTTCCAGTGTATCGATGTGCCAAATATTCATTGCATTATCTACTGCTTGAATTCCTTGACGTAGAGTTTTCCAAGTTTCACCGTGGTGACTGCGAATTTTAAACCCAGCAAACTGCAGTTTTCGAAACGCTTTTTTCATTTTTAAAAAATGTTGTTTGCGATAAAAATATTTTTCGTCTCCGACTGTATCTATCTCACATAAGTGTGGGCGCAGTTTTGGATGTTTTTCAATAAGCTTTAACATGATATTTGTTTGGTATTCTATATCCTCTTGTTTTGTTGCAAAACGAGAAGAATCAAAATATTCCTCTTCTTTTCGAAAAATGGGAGAAAGAATGAATTGAAAATCAGGGTGTTTTTGCTGAAAAGCTGCAAATCCTTCATATAATCCCAGCACAACATCTTCTGGAGTAAGATGTTCAATGCCTGGAATCATTTCCGATTCATGAGTGCTATTTTTGCGAGACATCATAAATTTCAATCGAATATGCCCAATGTTATATCGAGTATGCATATCATTTGCCATGTGGTACGCAGCAGCTGCATGGGCTTCTTTTGAAGTAAGAATGAGTTTTGGAAGCATGAGAATTTGCAAATAGCGTCCAAAGCGTTCCTTTTTTGCTAATCGAATTAATCGATTTACATCTTTTTTTGAACGAATAGATGCATATTTTTTTCCATATACTTCTTCAATTTGCTTCCGAATACGTTTTCCATTTGCAGAAGCAAGTAATTTTTTTAATCGCGGGTAAATAAAATCAGCACTGAGTGCACCGGTTAAATGAGTGTGTTCTTCACGATATTTTAATGGAAAAAGACGAAAAAATTCATACAGAGCATGAGAAACCGGATGTTCTAATAGCTCTTCTATTTCTGTTTGATTGATGGTGAATTTGGTAAGAAGTGTACGAAATTCATCTATAGCGTGGATTGCTTCTTTGCTCATGTGTGGCAAGTGTTTTGAAGACAGTAAATCAAGCGTATCTTCTAAACTAATACCATTTGTTTCGCTAATAATCATGGCCAACTGTTGCGTCAATTCTCGTAACAGATTACTTTGTTTTTTAAAAGATTTCATATGTATACTATACCATATTTTTTCACCTATAACAAATATAGCCCCACATAATTATGCGGGGCTATACTCTTATTTCTCTTCTTTTTCCTTTGTATCTTTTTCTTTTTCTTTTTCTTTCTCTTTGCTGCCGGGACGAGCGGTGAGTTGTTTTACTGATAGTCCGAGTCGATGATTTCCTGGTTCAATAGAAACAATTTTAAATTTATATGAATCTCCAACTTTTACTACTTCTTCCGGAGATTGAATTTTTTTCCAGGACAATTCTGAGATATGTGCCAAGCCATGGATGTCATCATCTAATTCCACAAATGCTCCAAATGGGTTCACTTTTAATACTTTTCCTTCAACCATATCACCCACTGTATATTTTGCTGCAACTTTTCTCCAGGGGTCTTCTTGAAGACGACGCATAGAAAGGGAAATTTTTCCATTATCTATAGCAATAATTTGTGCTTTTACTTTTGTGCTGACTGCAATAATATCTTTTGGGTTATCAATACGTTGCCACGCCAGTTCAGAAATATGCACCAGTCCTTCTAAACCTTCACCGAACTCAATAAAAGCACCAAAATCAACAACGCCTGTGACAATACCTTCCACAATATCGCCCACTTTATATTCAGATAATTTTTCTGATTGTTCTCCTTCTCGTGCTGCCTTTTCTGAAAATATCAGCTTGTTTTCTGCTTCATCAACATCAATAATGCGTGCTTTAAACACTTGACCAACATAGGTTTGCAAGCGTTGTAAAATTTTTGTTTTATTGGCTCCCTCAACTCGTGGGTAGTGTTCAATGGCTAATTGAGAAACTGGCAAAAAACCATTTACGTTGCCCACACGTGCAAGTAGCCCACCCTTATTTGCATCAATAATAGTTGCTTCAACAATCTTTTGGTCTTTCCATAATTGTGAGAGATCGTCCCAGGCTTTCTTATGGCCTGCTTCACGGAATGATAATTCAATAATGCCGAGTTCATTTTCAGGTTCGAGTACTGTTGCAAGCACTATGTCGCCAGGTCGTAAATTCGTATATACTCCTGATTCGTCTAGCAGTTCTGGTCCACGAACTACACCAGTTGCGATTCCATTCAGATCAATGTGTACTTCATTGTTGACCGCAGAAATAACAGTTCCTTCAATAATATGTCCTACCTCAGGTAAGTGTACTTCATGTTCACCCATCAGTTTCTGCATTGCCTCACTTTGTTTTTTTGTCGTTTTTTTTGATTTGGCCATAGTTATATTTAAATATTAGCCGAAGCGTGACCTACGCTTGCGGGTGTTCGCACGAAGTATATACCTCGCGCTCCCTTGTAAATTAAATGCAATACGCATCATAGCAAACAGTTTCGTGCCTGGCAAGGGCAATTTTCTGCAGAGGTTGATTGATATTTGAGTCTTGATGTAGTATAATGTGTGTACAGTTCTAGATTATAAATTTATTATTATTGTGTATTAAAGATAACGACGACAACCATGGCAAAACGACCACAACAATCTAAAAGTGTTTTTCGAAATTTTTTGGTATTTCTCTTCGTATTCATTCTTCTTGCTTCCATACTTTCTATCTATAATTCACCTTTGAGCAAACCAGAAGAGGTTCCATTCAATACTGTTGTTGAATATGTACAGCAGGGAAAAGTAAAAGATATTACTATTACGGAAGGTGCAGATCTGACGATTCAATTAAACGATCCAGAGGGAACGACAGTGAAATCTCAAAAAGAAGGATTTGAATCATTACCAACCGTATTACAAGCATACGGAGTGACTCCGGATCAGCTGCAAAAAACGACTATTATTGTCAAAGGAGAAAGTGGATGGAAATATTTTCTTGTGAACATTTTTCCTATTCTATTACCCGCTATATTCATTATTCTGTTCTTTTGGATGATGCTGCGGCAAGTACAAGGCACCAATAATCGCGCACTGATGTTTGGACAGCTAAAAAATGAAGCAGGTGATCCTGAGAAGCAAAAACAAAAAATTAACTTTAAAGATGTTGCAGGTGCAACAGAAGCAAAAGAAGAATTAACTGAAGTGGTTGATTTTCTTAAATATCCAAAAAAATACCTTGCTCTTGGTGCACGTATTCCAAAGGGTGTATTACTCATGGGGCCTCCAGGAACAGGCAAAACGCTTCTTGCGCGTGCAGTTGCCGGTGAAGCAAATGTCCCATTCTTCCATATATCTGGTTCAGAATTCGTAGAAATGTTTGTGGGCGTTGGAGCAAGCCGTGTGCGTGATTTTTTCAAGAAGGCAAAGAAAGCCTCTCCAGCAATTTTGTTTATTGATGAAATTGATGCTGTGGGAAGACAGCGCGGCACGGGTTTAGGCGGTTCGCACGATGAACGTGAACAAACACTCAATCAAATTTTGACTGAAATGGACGGATTTGAAACAGATGAAAATGTGATCGTGATAGCCGCTACCAATCGTCCAGATGTTCTTGACCCAGCTCTTTTGCGTCCTGGAAGGTTTGATCGACGAGTTATTTTGGATTATCCAGACATTAAAGAACGTGAAGCTATTCTGAATGTGCATGCACGCAATAAAATTTTTCAACCAGGTGTTACTATGACAGCATTGGCGCAACGTACCATTGGTTTTTCCGGAGCCGATTTGATGAATCTTTTGAATGAGGCGGCTATTTCTGCTGCACGTTTTAATCGAAAGAAAATTTCCATAGAAGATTGTTTTGAATCTGTTGATAAAGTATTGCTTGGACCGCAACGGAAAAGCGCAAAGTTTTCTGATAAAGAAAAAACAATTACCGCATATCATGAAGCTGGTCATGCATTAGTTGCTCATATTATGCCGGATTCTGACCCTGTACATAAAATTTCCATTATTCCACGTGGTCGTGCCGGAGGATTTACGTTAAAGTTGCCGGAAGAAGATAAAAAGCTGCATTCAAAGAAAGAACTTTTAGCTGACATTGCAGTTTCTTTGGGTGGACATATTGCAGAACACGTACAGTTTGACGATATTACAACAGGCGCATCGAATGATTTGGAAAAAGCAACAAAACTCGCTCGTAACTTAATTACGCGTTATGGCATGAGTGAAAAAATGGGGCCACGTACTTTTGGAGCAACAAGTGAAATGGTCTTTTTAGGAAAAGAAATTCATGAGCAGAAAGATTACAGCGAAGAAACGGCTCGAGAAATTGATGTAGAAATTAATTCCATTATTCATACACAATATATCATTGCGAAGAATATTATTTTGAAATATAAGGATCGACTTGATGCTATTGTTGCAAAATTAAAAGAAGTGGAAACATTGGAGCGTAAAGATTTTGAAGCATTATTTCCTGAATTTGTAGGGCAAACATCTCATGAAAGAAAAGAAGAAGAAAAAAAGAAAAGCAGAAGCTCAATACGTCCGCTGACTAGTCCTTCTGCGGCTACATAATAATGACTAATCATTAACTGACGGGTGACTACTATGAAGCTGTATACAGACATCTTTAGACAATCATGGCATATTACCAAAAAGCAGAAAGCAGTGTGGTGGTTTGGATTGTTTGCGTTATTTTTAGGTGGTAAGGGGATTGATTTTGAATCGTTCTTTTCCAGCATAAAAGTATTGCGTATGCCGTTTTCCCCTTTGCGACCAGACTTTTGGAACATGCAGCAATGGAATGAATTGTTCACACTGTTCGGGCAGAGTCAATATATGATTTTTTTGTTGATTCTTGCTGTGCCGTTAGGTATGTTCCTTATATATATTATGATGGTTTCTCAAATTGGTTTAGTGGATGCCTTTGGCGCAAATGCACAGCAGCAAGATAAAAATACAGAAAAAAAATATCTTTTGGAAGATGCATTACAAACGAGTCGCACACACCTTCCAACAGTATTTGCGATTAATGTAGTGAGTAAAGTATTATCTCTTCTATTATTAGTGGTGGTTTCTTTGCCGATGTTTATAGGCCGTGTGCAATTTTCTCAAGTAGCATATTCGTTGTTGTTATTTTTCATTGTTGCGCCAATCATTATTTTGATTTCACTCATAGCCAAGTATGCGGTGAATTATGCCGTGCTACAAAATATGCAATTTCGTCAAGCAGTCGTTTCTGGATTGCAATTGTTTTGGCATAATGTAGGAGTTTCAATTGAACTTGCTGTATTGATGTTTGTTGGGTATTTTGTGGTGAATATATTGGCTATTCTTGGTGCGGCGCTTATTACGTTACCAGTATATGTTATTGGTATGATTGGAGCTTCCACATTTCAACAGGAGATTTTTCTATCATTGTATGCGTTATCTATGATCGTTGCATTAGTGATTTTAGTGTTTATTTTTGCATTGATTTTTTCTGCTTGGCACTTTGGAAATTGGACACTTTTGTTTCTGCAATTGACAAAAGGCAATAAACAGTCAAAAATATATCGGCTGATGAATTCTTAAGATAGTTCTATTGGTTTGCAATGTACCACGATTCAGAAATTGAAGAAGAGTCGCGAAGTTGGACTGAAGATTTCGCCGCAGGCGTACAGGGAAGTACGTCGAGGACGAAATCGAAGGAAACGAGCGACCCGCAGGGCTGCTCACACAGAGTTTCCAGCTCGGCTGGAAAGCAGGTGTGAGCAGCTATTCTCAGTTTCTGAATTGTGGATGAGCTCCCGTAGCTCAGCTGGTTAGAGCACCGAGCTTATATCTCGGTGGTCCTTGGTTCAAGTCCAAGCGGGAGTACACGAAAAATAGTTATACAAATGTCAGATGTCAGAAAGACAACTTCGCCCACAGTACGGACGCGTAGAAATACACGAATTAGAAATTCGAAATTCTGAGCAATTGTGTATTGTTGCTGACCCAACTGTAGATATTACTCCTATCGTAGAACAGTATACTGAACTCTTCGGCCAGAATACTGCAGAAGCTTTGGATGCAGCTCACGATTTTTTAGAACGCCGCCAATTGGTGCAGCGAATGATTGTGACAAAAGGTGAACAAGGAAAACGGTTGCAGCTGGTAATACGTGCAGTGGAGCATATTGCAACTTTTATTCACCGTGAACCTTCTACAGTATGGACATCTCAGGATTTTTCTCTTCTTTTGCGTGAAGGTGTTCCTGGTATGGGAATTGCGGAATGGCTCAATGCGCAGTTTCATTTCTATCGTGAATCTGACCCAGCTCGTTTTCAGCAACTGGAAAAAATTGCAGAAGCATTTTTACGCTGTGAAGATATTCAGCCATTAGAAAAAGCAAATATTCATAATTTCTTCGGATCGTTCTATCAAGAACTTGCAGCACAAGCAATGAAGAAAGGAAAGATAGAACAAGCAAAGCTTATCAATCAAAAAGCTCGTACATACAATAATGCAGGCATTCAATTATTGCGCGAAGCATTTCCAAATAGCTCAGCAGTTCCTTCCCTGCTGCGAGAAAATGTACAATGGCAATTTGCAAAGCACACGCATTGCAGTATTGATATTCGCAAGCAGCAGTTAGTTCTTTCTCCACAAAAAAAAGAAGTGGAGTTGCGTGAAACCTACCATGAGTTGATTCAGCGTATTGATGAATTGGAAAAGAGTCGTATGCAGCTAGGTGATGGGTTTATGGGTGGAGGTCGAACCGAAATGGGAAAAATTGATTTACTCAGAGCCGTAGGGCAAGAGGAAGAAGCGTATGTAGTAGCGCAGCGAGTGTTGGGTGATTTACAAACAAAAGGGTATGCTTCTGTTGCTGTTCGAGTTGCAGCCACTTTAGCGGATATTCAAGGGAAAAATTTTGGTAATGCTGGGCGTGCTCGCCGAACACTTGTTCATGGCATTGGGTTGGGGGAACAGATGCGTAATATCATTCGGAATGAAATAGAAGAGTTAGAGCGCGAGCTTGAAACAATGAAACACGTTCGACCGGTTTTGCTTGTTGCTGAAGATAAAGTATTGGTTGAGAAAACGAGTGAATCTTTACAGTGGAGTGTGCCAGAAGTGGATTATGAGAAGGCATCAAATTATGAGGAAGCGGTACGCAGAAAGTTAACGGACATGGTGAATCATATGGCAGCTGTCATTTCTCCTGCAGACCAACAATTTCATAGAGAAGCTTTTTCTCGGAAGAATGCAAGAGTATTTCGTTTAGATAACTATTTAGATGTCACTTTGGAAGCGAACCAACCAGCACAAGAAACACCTCGTCATGTTGCGAGTGTTGATGTATCTACAAGAGGCAATGCTGCACAAAATATACGTAATATACAAAGTATTCTGTCCTATTTGCGCACAGCAGCACTTGACAAAACCGTTATTGATGGGTATGGTATTTTGTCGCTGCAAAAAGCGCTTGAACAGTGTGATGACCGCTCAACACAACTGATACAAGCCGAATTACAGCGACGAAATTCACGAGCTGCCTAACAATTTACACAAATACAAAAAAAGAAAACGCACTCTTTCTTTTTTTAGTTATATGAGCGCAACAGAATGATAATTTTTTGAATTGTCGTTCGTTTGCGCGCATGTAAAGCTGAAACGATTTCGCTTGATGGCGCGTCACAAATGTTGAGCTTCCTGTTGGTTTGTGTTTGCACACACACGTGCAAGAACAATCAACGTGAGCGGAAGCTTGGTATTGCCAACCGCTTCATGGCAATTGAGCTGTGAGGTGGGTGGAGGAAAGATGGGTATATCTATCTCCGAAGTTCCTGCTGAAAAGCGAGGACTTTGGACCACCGAGGAGGTTCGGAGGGATGAGCAGGGAAACTTGACTCTCCTCCGGATCTCCTCCCGTTGGGGCGAGCTCCAATTTGGAGCCCGCTCCGACGGCGGAGTGGGTTGGATATTCAAGGAAGAAGGGGGAGGCGGGTCAGTAG
>DATDUS010000181.1:0-4067 GCA_035290285.1 Patescibacteria group bacterium | reverse complement strand
ACGAATACGATTCGCTCGCCCACTACTTTCCCATTCTAACACATGACGAATAAGAAAATCTTCTTGCTGCTGAATACGCATCAATTCTTCAGCTGAGACTGTTTGTAATATACGTGGTACTTCTGCTGTTTTACGAATCATCGAACACACAATATGTGCATCCCACCATGGTTTTGCTGAAGCCCACCAAAATTGATCACTCATTAAACGTTCGTCCAGTACTGTACGTGCAGTAGTGAACTTTGCATCATGCTTATGACGCAAAATTATTGCGCGCACGTCATGCAATAATTTCCATAAATGGTGATGAATGCTATTTGTAGAGTCATTCCATAATACATATGGAATATGATTGTGTATTTCGCTCATTTGAGAAGCCCAACTTGATTCTCGCAACCGAATCACTGCTGTTTTTCTGTAGGATCTCAACAGTTCTGAGCCTGTCATAAATTGACATTTCTTTGAATGAATTAAATCAGTGAATAACTGAACACTTTCTGGACGATGATGCCCAATATTTTCTCCATCCATTGCAGTAATAAGCGGAACTTTTGATTCATGATGCATGTGTGTATGAAGATATGCAAAAAAATCTTGTGCTGTTTTGATGGTCGGAATAAAAAATGCATCAGATGCGGCGCGATTTCGTACTAATACAGACAATGATGAATTGTGTAATTGTAAACGTTCACGAATAGATGGTAATTCATGATCAACACTGATGGGATCGACAATAATCCATTTGTATTCACGTTGTTCCAGAACATGAATAACACGACGACTATAACACAATTCGGGTATCCAAAATCCGTTGGGATGATATTCTTCACCAAATACCGATCGATTAATGTTGTCATTTAATTCAATTTGTCGAACTATTTCATCATCAGGCAATAATGCCAATACTGGATGATACTTTGCACTCCCAATGAGTTCTACTTGTCCTCTCCGTACAGCTGCCCGTAATTCATCAATCACATCTTGATATCCGTATTGTACTAATTGTTCTGTTAAAGACCCTGTAACATTTACCGTGCATTTAAACTCTGGATTTCTTCGAATAATAGCACAAAATTTTCGATATCCTTCACGAACAACACGATCGATTATAGTCCGATCCCATTGCGGAGGTTGATATATATGAAAAATCGGTGTCCACTGAATCATGATATTGTATTATGATTTTTTAAAGCGAAACGAAACAATTGAATGTACTGCTTGGCTGGAATTTTCCAAGAAAATGATTCTTGCATTGCTCGTATCGTAAGTTCTTTCCACATTTGTTCACATTTATATATTTCCAATGCTCGAGCGACTGCCACCAAAAAATCGCGAGAATCATACGAATGAAATACAAAGCCATTCCCTTTTCGTGTATTAACGCTAAAATCAGTAATTGTTGTTGCAAGTCCTCCAATGGCTCGCACAATAGGAATCGCACCATAACGTAAGCTAATCAATTGCCCTAACCCACAAGGCTCAAATCGTGATGGCATTAAAAACATATCTGAACCGGCATACACCTTAGTTGCATCTTTTTGATTAAATTGTAAATACACGCCAACTTTTTTCGGATATTTTCGTTGAAGCATTCGAAAAAAATTCATATATTTTCGATCACCATCACCCATAACAATTAATTGAAACCGCAAACGCATGAGAGGCTCAAAAACATCCATAAGCAAATCAAATCCTTTTTGTTCAGTAAGACGCGCAACAATGCCAATCATTGGAATTATTGGTTTTATAGGCAAATGGAACATGCGTTGCAATTGTGCTTTATTTTCTTGTTTTAATTGCAGTGAATGAGCGGTATAATGCACAAATAATCCTGGATCGGTTGCTGGATTATATTCATGATAATCTATGCCATTGACAATACCAAACAAATTATTTTTCCGATGTCGCAATAATAAATGCAAATCATTCCCCAGCTCTTTTGTAAGCACTTCTTCCGCATACTGTTCAGAAACCGTATTAATGGCATCAGCATACAAAATGGCTCGCTTTGCAAAATTGATACGCTGCCATTGTTTCGATTTCCATTGAGGAAGTGGTGATGTACCACGATCACGTAAACGAACCGGTATCCCCCACCACGCCGTTCCTAATTGAAATGTGAGATTGTGGATAGTAAACACGGAAGCGGTATCTTTAAATGTTTTTTTCCACTGTTTACGCATCAGATAAGGAATAATTCCTGTATGCCAATCATGACACTGAATAATATCGGGACGAAACTTCATTGTTGCAATAAACTTAAGAGCTGCAGCACAAAACGTGTAAAATCGAAGATTGGCGTTTTGAAAATGATAAATATCATGTAAACGTGAAAAAAAAGCCGGATAATCAATAAAATAAATAGGTAATTGATCTTCAATCAAACCTTCCCAAACAGAAAAATTGAGTGTCTTTTTTTTATCTATTTTGACTTCAAATACGCGAGGGATTTTTTTTAATTTATACTGTTTTGGTGAAATACACCAATATAAAGGCGATATCACAATTAAGCGATGTCCTAAATGATGCAATGCCTTCGGTAGCGAACGACTCACATCTCCTAAGCCCCCTGTTTTGGAAAATGGGGCAACTTCTGCTGAAACTGAAATAATAGTGAGTTCTTTTGAATGCATATTACTGATCAGTATACCATTTTTTTATAATAATAAAAATTTTCTGCTCAAACTACAGGTAATTCTTTATAAAATATGTTATACTATAGCTGAGGCATTGATTTTTTATTTTTTTAGAAATATGTATATTCAAAAATTTAGATCCATTCTTGGTCAACATCCTATTGCATATATGAGCGCTGAATTTGCGCTTGATGATCGCCTACCTATGTATTCCGGTGGTTTAGGCGTTCTGGCAGGAGACGTGATTCGTGAAGCAAATGACATGTGCCTTCCCCTGGTTGGCGTTGGGCTGCTCTATAAAGAAGGGTATTTCACTCAAGTGATTACTCATCAAGCAAAACAACGCGTAGAATATACACCACTTGACATCAAACGAGCTCCTATTCAGTTAATTGTTGATATAGACGACCAACCGATCTTGATTTCCATTCCCATTCAAGGTGACACACTGTATGCGCAAATTTGGGAATATCGTCAAGGAGATGTATATGTCTATTTTTTAGATACAGATATACCTGCCAATAATAATTCTTTTCGTTTTATAACACGCCAACTCTATGGTGGAAACTATGATAATCGTATTTTACAAGAAATCGTTCTTGGTATTGGTGGAGTACGTGCATTATTAACGCTTGGTATTCATCCTTCCATTTATCATCTGAATGAAAGCCATTCTGCTTTTGCTATTTTCGAGATCATTCATCATTATATGAATGAATATCAGATGACCTTTGATCAAGCATATGAATATGGTAAAAACAAAATTGTTTTTACAAATCATACATTACTGGCTGCCGGAAATGAAGTATTTTCTCGTTCTATGGTGGCTTCGTATGTAGAATCGTATGCAAATGAACTGGGAGTACCTATTGACCATATGTTAAAACACGGAATTATGCCAAACAACTCAGAACATTTTGGATTAACGCAATTGGCTATTACTATGGCATGCCGCATGAATACCGTAAGTAAAATACACTGTGAACAAGCAAAAGAGCTCTGGCCATCAGCAATGATGCCCAGCATAACAAATGGCGTGCACTTACCTACATGGATCAGTGCTGATATTAAAGTGCAAACTCCAGAATTTGATCAAGATCATGTAGAAGCAATATCCGATGATGAATTGTGGACACTACATCATATGGCGAAACATCGTCTCATTGATGAAGTAAAATATCAAACAGGATATCAATTAAATCAAGATCATCTCATTCTTACTTGGGCACGACGAATGACCTCATATAAACGCCCGGATTTACTATTCCAGGACATGAAAATGCTTCAATCGCTCATAAGTGATACAAAAATGCCATTGCAAGTACTCATTGCAGGAAAGGCTCATCCGCACGATATTCCAGGTCAAGAATATATTCACCAAATATTGAAAGCAATACAAGAATATAATCTTCAAGGCCGGGTGATATTCGT
>DATDUS010000180.1:0-4497 GCA_035290285.1 Patescibacteria group bacterium | reverse complement strand
TAGGAGACACAGCAGTTGCCGTACACCCGGAAGACGAGCGGTATAAACAGTATATTGGCAAGCAGTTTACAGTGAATGTGGGTGCAGCAAAGCCGTTAACGATCACCATTATTGCAGATAAAAATGTTGACCCAAAATTTGGAACCGGCGCACTTGGTGTAACGCCGGCACACAGCATGGTGGATTATGAAATGTACCAAAATAATAAGCAGATTGGCTTGATCCCAGTTATTGGTTTGGATGGCCGCATGACAAAAGAAGCGGGCGCTGCATATGAAGGGCTCACTGTTTTAGAAGCACGCGAAAAATTTGTAGAATGGCTGCGTGCAGAAGGATTGCTATTAAAAGAAGAAGAAATGACGCATAGCGTTGGCACTTCAGAGCGCTATGGAGATGTGATTGAAGTGTTGCCCATGGACCAATGGTTTGTGGATGTGAGTAAAGAAATTCCTGGGCGAGGAAAAAGTTTAAAGCAATTGATGCGTGAAGCAGTAACAACTGGGCATAACGGCGACCCAAAACAAAAAATAGCGATTACACCAGAGAATTTTTTGAGAGTGTATTTGCACTGGGTAGATAATTTAAAAGATTGGTGTATTTCTCGTCAAATTTGGTGGGGGCACAGGATTCCAGTGTGGTACCGCGGTACAGAAATTATAGTAAGTGATGTAGCGCCAGAAGGTGATGGTTGGGTTCAAGATGAAGACACCTTAGATACCTGGTTTTCTTCCGGTACATGGACATTTTCTACGCTCGGTTGGCCAAATAAAACAGCAGACTTAAAAACATACCACCCGACTTCGTGGATGCAAATGGGATATGAAATTTTGTCTTTGTGGATGGCGCGGATGATTTTAACATCGACCTATGCGTTAGATGAGATTCCATTCCGACAGGTGTATATTCATGGCATGTTGCGTGACAAACAGGGAAAGAAATTTTCAAAATCCAGGGGAAATGGCATTGACCCATTAGATGTGATTGAGCAGTATGGTACAGATGCATTGCGTTTGAGTTTGATTAAAGGCAATACGCCGGGCAATGATTCGAAGTTTTATGAAGAAAAAGTTGAAGATGCACGTAATTTTGTAAACAAATTGTGGAATATCTCACGATATGTGTTAACACAACCAAATACTGTAGGGACAGATCATCATCTGTCCGTGGGGGGCAGTAAAACGCTGGCTGAACGTTGGATTCAATCAAAACTCGCTCGTCTTATTCAAGAAATGACCACGGCATTGAATACGTATCAGTTTAGTGCTGCAGCAGAAAAATTGTATGAATTTGTGTGGCATGATTTTGCAGATTGGTATATTGAAATTACAAAATTTCAGCCAAACCAGCAATTAGTGCGAGAAACACTTGAAACTATTTTGAAATTGGCGCACCCGTTTATTCCATTCATCACAGAAGTTATTTGGCAACAAATGCATGAAGGGGAGTTGCTCATGATTCAGGAGTGGCCAAAAGTGAACGAGAAGTTCATAGATCAACATGCTGAAGAAGAATTCAACAATTTACGCCAGGCTGTTGTTGATATACGAAATATCCGAACTCAACACAAAATTAGTTACAAATATACTATCCCAGTTTTCCCACCAGTTTTTAGCGCTCTAGTTGATGGCAAAAATGTTTTAGATGAAGTGCGTCGACAGTTTAATGCCGCTAAACCGATTATCGAGAAGCTAGCAAGAGTAATATTTAGAAATACATTTAGTGATCATTTAGAACAGAAAGCTACTATACATACACCACTATATAGTCTTACAATAGATTTGCTGGATGCTCCTGCTGATGTCGCTATTACCAATGATGAAAAACAAAAAAAATTGGAAAAAGAGATACATGAGCTCAATACGTATATCGAAAGTCTGAAGCAAAAATTAGCAAACAAATCGTTTGTTGAACGAGCACCGGAACAAGTCGTAAAGCAAGAGCAGGACAAACTCGCGACAGCCCAAGCGAAACGCGATGCAAAACAGCAAGAATTGAAAAATATTGAGGCAATACGGTAACAAACCGAGCACATCACTATCATTTATATCTAGGTTAAATGAATACTATATTCCTCATTTAACCTAGATATTGACAGAATTGCATGCATAATATATACTTATTATATGAATTGCACGACATTTTATATAGTATGATATTAAAATGCATGCCAATATAATACTATGATATCACGATTATTCATACCACCTCAGAATCATTCTTTCTTTTTGTTTGGTCCTCGTGGTACTGGCAAAACGACACTCATCAAGCAATCTTTATCTGCAGAACAAACGTACACGATCGATTTATTAGATTTTGATACAGAATTTCGTTTTTTAAACCGACCGCAGGAGTTTAGCGAAGTATTGGCTGCATTACCCGAGACCATACAGTGGATTTTTATTGATGAGGTACAAAAAATTCCAAAATTACTTGATGAAGTACATAAACATATTGAAATGAATTCACGGTTTCATTTTGCACTGACCGGATCGAGTGCGCGCAAGTTAAAACGTGGTCAAGCGAATTTATTAGCTGGTCGAGCATTTAGTTATTCGTTATTTCCATTAACAGCGAGGGAATTAGGCGCAACTTTTGATCTTCAGCAGGCATTACGTTTTGGCACATTACCAAAAATTTTCTCATTTTTTCAAGATGAAGATAAAAAAATATTTCTTCGTTCTTATGCCAATACGTATGTGCAAGAAGAAGTACAAAATGAAGGATTGGTGAGAAATTTGCAAGGGTTTCGACGTTTCTTGCCAATAGTGGGTAAAGAAAATGGGAATATACTTGTGTTACAAAATATTGCTCAGGAAGTGGGTTTAAGTGCTATGACTATCCGTTCGTATTTTGAAATATTGGAAGATACGCTACTCGGTTTTTTGTTGCCAGCATACCGTCGGTCCATTCGTAAGAGGCAAAAAACACATCCAAAATTTTATTTGTTTGATACTGGCGTGAAACGTGCACTCGCTCAAGAATTACATATTCCATTAGTACCGGGTACCAGTGAGTATGGGAAAGCGTTTGAACATTTTTTCATCACAGAATTATTGCGGTTGAACGCCTATGCACAAGCCGATTTTTCTTTTTCATACTTTGCCACTCAAAATATTGAAATTGACCTTGTAATTGAGCGTCCAGGCAAGCCATTGTTGTTTATTAAAATCAAATCTGGTGAACATGTGAACAATAAGGAGTTACGTTCACTCATTTCCATTGTCCATGACACACCGCAGAGTGAAGGTATTTGTATTTGTCGTGAACCACAAAAAAGAAAAGTGGAATCCGTGTTAGTGTGTCCGTGGCAAGAAGCAGCTGAAGCTATTGGGTTATAGCTATTTGGTTGGTGAACATGCGCTCCATAACAGTTCAAATTTTTGGCGTTCCATGCAAGCGAGTTCGGCACTTTCAATGATCACACCCATTGGTTCGGGGTGTGGGGAAATGTAAGAAAATTTGTTTTGGTAAATCATTTGTGTACTCGCGAATTTCACGCCACCTGGAAGGAAACGTGTTTCACGCAATTCTGCTTTGTCATTTTTAGATAACACTAACGTGCGCGGGTTTTTAATGACCAGTGCGCGGTAACGGATATTCTTTTTGATTCGAGTTGGAATATAGTGATTCGCGTCGTATTGCGCAGAAATGAGTTTATAAATATCAGTGAGAGAACTCATAAAGAGAATTTCGCTGTTTGGAACCATCAAACTATCTTCACAAATATCGAGAATGCCTTGCTTGCCTTCATAAAAACGGACAGTCGGTTTTGTTGCGCCTTTGTTTGCAAGCGCCAAGAGCTCTGGCATCGCTTCATGGAGCCTTCGCTCTTTATCATTTAATAAGTGCAGTAGGTGGTCAGGTTCAGTGGCAACAAATTGAACACTGGATTTTTCTTTGAATTCAGAAAGTAGACCTTTGAGTTTTAAGGATTCAGCAACAAGGTACACTGTTGTGCGTTTGATTTTGGCTTTGTCAGCAATCTGCTGCACTTTGGCTGGCCCTAATTCTAAACAAGCTAAATACACGGCGATTTCTTTGTCGTCGAGGCCATAATGTTGAAGAGCTGAAAGAGTAACTTCTTCCATAAAATAGGATATAGTATGTGCTCCCTTAAGCCTTCGCAACCGCACCCTCGTGCTCACTTAACGTTCCGCGCGGGAGACCCCCGGTTGCTTTCGGCATTCGGTCGCAGCTTATCATTATATTTGTCGATATTTCTGACAACAATTCTATTAAAATTATACTCTTATTTTTTAAAACGTCAATATTCCAATAAAATATAAATAAATATGTACACATTGTTTTGGCTAATATCGGTATAAATTAGTCATTTTTTATAACAAAATATTGAAATAAAATCAATTTTTCGCTATACTGTCCTGTTGCTCATTCAACTTTAGGTGAGTATGAACATGAACAATTGGTTTAAGGAGATATGAAATGCAGTTGATATTGACAGTGAATTATGATGATCCCAAATGGTATAAAATTGAT
>DATDUS010000179.1:0-9652 GCA_035290285.1 Patescibacteria group bacterium | reverse complement strand
TATAATTACTCTATTAGGTAAAAATAGCATATTTTATCAAATAGAAATACTATAATGGATAAAAACGAGCTGATTCGCATATTGGAAGACTGGAATTTTTGGAAAAAAGAACTCTCTAGCGGTACTCCCAGAGAGCAATATTTGGCTCTATTAACCAAAATGCTTGCTCAAAAACAGGTTCTGGTGGTTATGGGACCTCGTCGTAGCGGAAAATCGTTCCTTTTGCGCCAATTGGCAAAACAGATTTGTGCTTCCGGTATTCGCCCAGAGCAAATTTTAATGGTTAATTTTGAAGATCCGCGATTCAATCAGCTGAATACTCAGCTTCTTGATCAGATATATGAAACAGTTTTAGAATTTTTTCCAAGTACGGGTGAACGATATATTTTTTTAGATGAAGTACAAGAGATACCACAATGGGAAAAGTGGGTGAATACCATGCAGGAATTGAATAAGGCGCAATTGATTGTTTCGGGCTCAAATGCCAAGTTGCTCAGTCAAGAATTATCTACGCTGCTTACTGGCAGGCATCTTGATATCACGATTTTTCCATTGTCGTTTCGTGAATTTTTGGTATTCAATGGTTTACATATTCAATCCGAGGTTGATATTGTGCATCATAAAATAAGTATTCTGGCGTTGTTGCGTACATACATCATTCGTGGCTCTTTTCCCAAAGTGGTTCTTACACCAACGCAAGAAGAACAACAGCCGTTACTGCTGACCTATTTTGATGATAGTATTCATAAAGATATTATTAAACGATATCGTATTCGAAAAGGGGAAAAATTAAAAGCGCTCGCGAAGTTTTATTTCAGCAATATTTCTTCACTCATCACTTTTAATTCTTGTGGAAAATTTTTAGATATTGCACCAGAAACAGTAGAAAAATTTTCGTCCTACTTGGAGCAAAGTTACCTTGTTTTTTTTCTCAAACGATTTTCATTTACTCTCAAAGAACAAGAAAAAAGTCCGCGTAAAGTGTATGCGGTGGATACTGGTCTTGCGCAAACCATTGGTTTTCGTGTAAGCGAAAATTGGGGAAAAATGATGGAAAATATTGTTTTTCTTGAATTGCAACGAATGGTTGTGAAAGACTCTCGATACGAATTGTATTATTGGAAAAACGCCCGACATGAAGAAGTGGATTTTGTGGTAAAGCATAATACAGTAGTAGAGCAGCTGATACAGGTGTGTGCAGATATGCGCAATTCAAAAACAAGAAAAAGAGAAGTGGGCGGATTATTGAAAGCCATGGATGAATTGAGGGTACAGAGCGGCTTGATTATCACCGAAGATGAGGAAGGTGAAGAAATTATTGAAGATAAAAAAATCGTTTCTATTCCGCTCTACCGCTGGCTGTTGACTGAAGAACAGTCGTGAAAAATAGGTGCAGCGATTTTTTTATTCTTTTGCAACGCGGAAGACTTCGTCTAAGGTGGTTAACCCATCAACTACTTTCAATACACCGTCTTGACCCATGGTGACCATTCCTGCGCGATTGAGAATTTCTTTCATTTGATATTCGGACACTCCGCCGCTTAAAATTTGTTGTTCTACTTCTGATTGCATGGTAAACACTTCATAAATACCCACGCGGCCTTTATAGCCGGTTTGGTGGCAGTCTGTGCACCCAACACCTTTATAAAAAGTGAGCGAATCGACATCTGGTCGTTTTTCACCAGAATTTTCTGGAATGCATGCTATCCATTCTTTCATGCGTTGCAATTCTTGAAACGATGGTGTATACGGTTGTTTGCATGTTTCACAAATGCGCCGCACTAATCGTTGACCAATAACTGCATTTAACGCAGGTGCTAAAAATGCGCCCTGTACTCCCATCCCTAAAAATCGAGGAATCGCACCAGAAGCGTCGTTCGTGTGAATAGTAGAAAGTACTAAATGGCCTGTCAGAGCTGCATCAATGGCTGTTTTTGCGGTTTCGCTATCTCGAATTTCACCAACCATAATAATATCGGGGTCTTGGCGCAAAATAGCGCGTAGCCCCAATGCAAAGGTATAGTTTTTTGAATGTTCAATTTGGCTTTGTACAATACCTTTCAATTTATATTCAATAGGATTTTCAAGTGTAATAATTTTTGTATCCGGAGTATTCAGTGTATTCAAAATTGCATAGAGTGTTGTTGTTTTTCCAGAGCCGGTAGGGCCTGTCGTAATAATCATGCCGTTTGGTTTTTCTATTTCACGTTTTAAACGTTCAAATACCGGAGGCCGCATACCAAGTTGTGCGAAAGATAAGCCGATTGCAGAAGATTTCAGTAACCGAAACACAATGCTTTCTCCAAACGCAGAAGGGAGTGTGGAGACACGAATATCCAGTGTATCATCTGCGCCTAGATGAATAGAAATGCGACCATCTTGTGGAACAGTGTTGATATTCATTTTTAATCCTGCAATGACTTTGATTCTGCTGACCAGTTTGGCAAGAATGACTACAGGAATACGAGCAATAATCATCAAAACACCATCAATACGAAAACGAATAATTGCATCTTTTTCTTCTGCCTCAATATGCACATCAGAACTACCGGCATTGAGTGCCATGGAAATAATCATCGCAAACGCATCGGTCATATTCGCACGTGTGAGTTCTTTTTCAAGCGCACCATAAGAAGTGAGCTCTGTTTGATACTGTTGCAATTTGTCTGCAGTAATTTTTATTCCGTATTCCACTAATTTTACTTTGGGAACATTTTTGTAAAGTTTTACCGCTTGGTCAAAACTGTGCTGAGAAATGAGATATATTCCTATTTCTGATTTGTCATGTTCGCGTTGTAATGCAGCAATAATATCAGGAATTCTCGCATCATCGGGACGCACAATACCAACGCGTATTTTATTTTCTAAACGAAAAAAAGGAATAACGTGATGTGCTCGTGCTTGTTCTTCTGATATCAAAGAAAGGACTTCTGGGCCAATAGGAAACCCTTCTAAGTTGATGTACGCTATACCAATTAATGCTGCTTTTTGTTGCGTTTCTTCTTCTTCTGTTTGCAGCGCAATATCTTTCATTTTTTCCTGAAATTTGACTTGTACTTTTTCTACAGGAGTTAATGATTCATCCTGTTTTGCTTGTTCTTCAAGAGAAGCATTTTGTGTAGAATCACTTAAATGCGGTGTTTTTTTAATGAGGTCATCAATAGACCCGTATCCTATTGTATTCATATATTTAGTATACCAAAAAAATCACGCTCTATAAAGATGTGGCAGCTGTAGAATACGTTACGTTTTCGGCACGATTTTTTGAAGTCTTTCTAAAATGAGGCGTTCCATCTGTTCCATGGAATACTGTGTAGAGGAGAATGTAATAAAATGTTCTGATCCTTTAGGAAAAAGATCGGAAAATATTTCAAGCGCATTAATGTAGGTTGCAGTACTTATTGCAGCATGTACGCCATCTTCTGGTTCAGAATACAGAATAAAGACATGTTGTGCTTCGGGCGTGTTTACAATTAATTCATCAATAACATCTGGCAGATCAACTGCCGAAGCCCCGGTTGCTGTAAAATCTTCAGGTGTGAGTTTTGACCATACAATTTTTTGTTCGCTTTTTGTTTCTAGTTTTGATAGCGCCCTTCCCCATAAACGTAATGTACTAACTTTTTTTGATTGATACAGATTACGTACGATTTCTTCACGTCGCGCTCCCTGTGAAATAAGGTGTGAAGCGATAGCGAGAGAACGTGGCGTTACTGACCCTGCACGAAAGCTTTTTGTTTTTGAAATCATGCCGGTCAATAAATTTGTGGCAATATATTCATCGAGTAAATGATCACCCCACTCTTTTATGAGCTCAAACAACAGTTCTGATGTAGAGGTTGCGGTCACATTAAGAAGGTTGATATTGCCAAAAGAATTGTTTTCTGGACTATGATCAATATTGATAATTGGTGTATGATAAAAAAATTCTGTATTGAGTTCAAATATTTTTCCGATCGATTCAAGAGTGTGTGCGTCTAAAGTAACAATCAGATCAAATGCATATTGGCTCGATTCTGTAGAAACATTTTTTTCTGTAAAATAACCATCTTTTGGTGAAATATATATTTTGAGTGCATCTCCTTCAATAGTATAGGAAAGTTCTTCGACGCTTATTTTTGAAACGTCAACAGAGATAATAAATTGACGTAGTGCGGAAATATCATTAAATATTTCATTGCTTTTTGGAAGAAATGAATGGTTTTGAGGAAGTTGAAAACCACTACTGACGACCTTACTTCGTTTTCCTAATTTTTCAACAATAGAAGCCAGTGCTAAACCAGAGGTAATGGCATCTGTGGTTGGGTGTTCTGGAAGGCAAATCAAAAGTGACGTGCTTTTTTTGATAAGTTCAAGGATTTGTTCTCCTTTATTTTTTTTTATTGAGATCATAATAGAGTGTATAACATCGCAAGAAAACGAGCGACTGTTCAACATACCAGTACGTAGAAGTGATGTCAAGAATTTTTATTGTGGAAAACAGTTAGAAAAATATATGATATAGTATGATAAATGGTTTTGCTATTACCATTACCATGCGGTAATGTGCGTACCACCCAAAAAGCCTTCTGTAAATACGCGTTGGTAAAAGAGCGTTGGGTGTTTTTTGTTATATTTATAGGTTTTTACCCATGCCTCTCCGTTATCTGCTTGGCTTGCCATTATTTCTGCTGTACCATCATTTTCCCAATCAGTCGTTGACACATCAATAGAACCAGTAAAAGCAGCGCCAAATGGTTGCATAGTGAATTCTTTTTGCGTGCCATCAATTTCAAATACACGAATTTCGCCCGAACGTTCTCCTCCAGTACCTACAATAATTTCTGGTACATGATCACCATCTACGTCTCCGGTTGCAATACGTATGCCTCCAGTATATTTTTTTTCAAACGGGTGAAAGTATTGTATGCGTTTTTGGGTGATTGCATCAAATATGGCAATGCTTGATCGTTTACCTGCCAATGTTCCTACTATTAATTCGTTTTGCGCATCACCGTTTACATCACATACCACAACGTCAACTCCAAAAGTAAATTTTTTGTTAAATGGATACAGCGTTGACAGCATTGTTCCATTTTTTGTAAAAACTTTCACTTGTGATCGTTTACCAGGACCTGAACCAACAATAATTTCATCAATCATATCTCCATTGATATCGCCCACTGCGATTTGTGCACCATTTTTTCTGTTAGAGGGAAAAGCAGGAAATGAATAGAGGCGTTTACCTTGTTCGTTGAATACGCGCACCAGTGTTTTGTGGCCGGCCCCATTTACTGTGACAATTTGTGTTGTACCATCTCCTATCACATCACCTGTTGCAATATCTCCACCACCATGCCAAGATTTTTTATATGCTCGAAATTGTTGTTGTTGTATGCCGGATTGGTAATAGGTAGTAACGATTCCTGAACTCGGCGCTCCTTTTATTGCAGCAACATGTGTGGTAACAAATGCATCTGGTTTTTTGCGAACCCATATTGTTTTTCTTATTTTATTCCCAAATACATCAAGAGCAATCACTCGAATATAGATTTTTCCATCTGGGTAATCAGCAAGCGAAGTCATGAATTGATATGGATACGATCCATCGGCCGTTGATTCACCAATCAGTTGCCATGTTTTTTTGCCGTCATTACTGATTTTTACTTCTAACGAATGCACGCCGCTGCCAATATCAGTAACAGAGACATTGAATGGTACAAAACTGGAAACGAGTTGACCATCTTTTAGGCCATCAAGACGTGCATTTGGCGTCCATGCATCTGCTGTGAGATGTTCTTTTATATATGAAACCGGCTCATACCAATCGTCAGTCAAAGATGAGTCAGAAACATGTCCGTAATACACCCATGCTCCGGTATATGGTTGCTTATGAATACCAAAATGAAGGTGAGGCGTCCATCCGCCATTTTCTGATTCATCACCTAAAACTCCCACAATATCACCAGCTTTTACTTGTTGACCCGGTAAAACACGTCGATCACTCGGACGCAGGTGACCATACAATGAAACAATGCGTGACCCATTCGTGAGTGTGTGTTCAATAAGAACAACGAGACCAAATTGACTGCGTTCTTGCGCTTCCTTTACTACGCCGTTTGCTGTTGCATAAACCGCGGCACCGTCGCCTAGTATAAAGCCATCATCAACGCCCATGTGATATAATCCGTTCGACATTTGTTCTCCGTGTTGTGTTCCCATTCCATCCCAAAAAGAAAGCGGATAAATAAAATTATCTGCAACTGCTGCATGTGATTTTAAAGGAAAAAAAGAGAATACAAAAAAAAGAAAGAAGAAAAAAAATGCATTTTTTATGTGCATATCAATGCTCTTTAATATCCAATGCTTCCGAGAAGCACATCAACTGCTACAAGGCCTTTTGGTGAAAGGCTAGTGATGAGTTCATGATGAATACGACGTTCAATTTCTGCTCTGCGACTCGTAAAAAAATCGTTTGCAGTATATTCTGCGGCTGCAGTGCGCACGCGTGAACGAATAGTAGGGCGAATAATTTTTTCAATAAAATTGTCACCAATATGTTGCCATAGCTGTGTTGCGTTATCAGGGTCAATATGAAACAGTACGGTCATTTCTAGTATGACATTTTGGCCATCACTGGTTGCCGCAATAATTTCAGCATCCCCGAGTTCACTTTGCGCCGCATCAAACCCTTTACGAATTTGATATTCTTGTACTTGTGTATTGAATAATTTTGCTTTATGCCAGAATGGCAATTTAAGATGCAGACCCGGACGTAATACTTTTAATAAGACTCCTTTACTATGACTGTAGATACAAGCAACATATCCAGGTGGAACAGATACAAACATTCCAAAGAGAATATCCTCAAGAGCGATAGAAATAATTAACTTGTCCATAATTCTTCAATACTTTGTTTTAATTCGTCATCTTTCACGAAAAATCGTGTGACGAGAGATTTAATAAATTGAATCCATAATGAGAAGCAAACAGAAGTGGCAATAAACACCGCTTTTGATGAAGGAAGGAGAATAGTAAAAAAATAGGTACCAAGCGGCAGTCCGATCAGTAATAATTTTTCTAGAGTTGTTGCATCAGAGAGATGGCGCACTTTGCGTATTGCCTCAGAAAAGAATACCATGCCTGCAGCAAACAAGGAAGCAGCATGATATGGTGCAGTGAGATCAAATCTGTTTAAAAAACTTGGGTTAATATAGTCAGGGGTTAGCATAAAGTCATACAGAACATTTCTTTCGCTTGATTGTAAACCTGAAGAAAAAATAGAATACAACACCAGAAGAAAGAGCGCTTGAAAAAGAATAGAAAAAACATTAGAGAAAATACCAATATTATTTTTATGGAGCAAACGTTTTATTGCTTCTCGCTGTTTTTCGATATCGTATTTATAGCGTTTTTTTATTTCTGCAATAATTGGTTCAAGACGTTGAAGACGGTGTTCTGAACGCGCTGCTCGAATAGAAAATGGGAGCAGCACCACGCGAATGAGGAGTGTAAGATAAATAACAGCAAGCCCCATATCCTTATTTGCAACTGTTGTATACAAAAAAATCAGGGTATTATAGAGGGGTTTGTAGAGAAAATCGTACCATAAGAGGTGCTCTGGCATATAATATAGTATACCGAAAAATAATGTGAAAGTCAATAGACAATTCCTTGAGAATAATTTATACTTTCTTTTGTGCTGTACGTTTTTTGTACGCACCATCATGTATAAACTAAACGACAGTTTTTACATTGCTTCGTTAGCATAAGACAGGGTAGCTCAGTTGGTTAGAGCACGGGACTCATAAGCCCGGGGTCGAGAGTTCGAATCTCTCTCCTGTCACACGAAATTTTAGGTTGAGGGTATCTGGTTGTGTTGTTGCAGAATCAGAGCATTAAATTGTGGAGTTATCCACAGAGAATTGTCTCAATGAGTGCGTGCATGATTGTTCATTGCTCAAAAATATATTATATTGGTATTGTAATATTTTAGCATATATATTATAATGACAGTATAATATATTAATCACCTTCTACACCGTATGATTTCGCCCATCACGTTAAAAGAAAATATTGTAGAACAGCGTAAAAATTTTCTGCATAAAGAGCAGCTGATTCACCGTGAAATGATTGACCGGCTGGAATTTCGAAAAATACTTTCATTGCACGAGCCTCTCATTATTACCGGCATACGGCGTTGTGGAAAATCATTTTTTTTAAAACTCATTTGGCAGCATATACAAAAGCAACAGAATATATCAGACCAAAATATTCTTTATATCAATTTTGAAGATGAAAAGCTACTCCATTTTTCTGCTGAAGATTTTGATGTACTGTTGGAAAATTTTTTTGAGCTCTATACCGTTAATCATAAACAGCGCATATACCTATTGTTTGATGAAATTCAAATAATACAAGGATGGGAAAAATTTATCGTTCGATTAATGCGAGAAAAAAAATACAAAATCATTATTACAGGTTCTAATGCAACATTGCTTTCCAAAGAAATAGCCAGCACGTTAACCGGTAGAAATATTCAGGTACAACTCTTTCCTCTTACTTTTCGTGAATTTGCACGATATAAGTTGCACGAACTGCCAAACAAAAAAGATTTGTTTGATACAGAAATACGTATTCGTATAAAAAAATTATTTCATCAGTACCTGTTGAATGGTGGGTTTCCTGCTGTGGTATCGGAGCAATATCGACCGTTACTGCAAGAATATTTACGAGGTATTATTTATCGTGACATCGTATTGCGTCATCGAATAAAGCATGAAGCAAGTTTACGAGAAATAGTTTCTTTTGTGTTGTCAAATATTGGCGTGCCTTTGAGTTTACAAAACATGAGCAATATGACACGTATAAAAAATATTGCCACAGTAAAAAATTATCTCACATATTTGCAAGATACGTTTTTATTATACGGAGTAGCAAAGCATAGTTTTTCTGTAAAGGAGCAGGTTTATAATCCGGACAAATTTTATGTGGCCGATTCCGGCATGTATCATGAAGTTGCTATTGTGCATGGAAAAAATAGCGGACGCGTATTGGAAAATATTGTTTTCTTAGAACTTCTGACACGAAATCAACTCTGTTATTACTTTAAGAAGAAACATGAATGCGATTTTATTATTCAAAAGAATAAAAAACCATACGAAGCTATTCAAGTTACCCAAACCCTGTCAATCATAAATCGAGAACGAGAAATTCAAGGAATAATAGAGGCGTTAAACACACTCAAATTGAAAAATGGACGCATTCTTACTGAAGATGAACATAATGAGTTACATGTTGAAGGTAAAAAAATTATTGTAGAGCCAATCTGGCAGTGGTGTTTATATCAATAAAAAAACCATAAAGAGCACAGCATCACACAAAAATTGCATAACACGGGGTGGTGATATGCTCTCTATGGTTTTGGGTTTTCAGGGTGAAATTATGAAAGAACGAATCAGCTCTGTTGAGTTAGTTGTGCCCGTAGGATAAGCATTTCCTTTTTTCGTTACGGACAGTCAGTAACGGAGGTCATCATGCTGCCTTCAGGCACGGTGTCGAGCATGCTGGGAGGAATGTCTTGCACTGCCGCCCAATCAAAGTCACAAGAGTCAAACAGGGATGCGCTTGCAATGGGCAACTTGTGTGTGCCATTAAAGTAGTAAATAGTGTA
>DATDUS010000178.1:0-3563 GCA_035290285.1 Patescibacteria group bacterium | reverse complement strand
GCCATCGCCATCGGCGTCACCATCCTTCCCTTCATTACAGTTGTTGTCGATGCCATCGCAAAGCTCTGGCGCGCCCGGATGAATGCTGGGGTCTGTATCATCGCAATCCCAGCTACTCCACGCATATCCCTCCGACACCTCACCACACATGTACAAGCTCTCTTCTGTCCCATACTCATCACCGTCATCGTCGCGATATACGGTGAAAAACCACGCTTCTTCGTCAACCTGACCATCGCAGTCGTTATCCACGTTGTCACAGGTGTCATCACTGATATTCGGATGAATGCTCTGGTCAGCATCATTACAGTCGCCGTTCAAACGCACGTAGCCGGCCGTCTCCGTACACGTCGTGAGTGTGTTTACCCCGTACTCGTCCCCATCGGCGTCTCGAAAAAATCCGACGCCTTCATCTGCAACGCCGTCGCAGTCATTATCCTTGCCGTCGCAGAGCTCTGGGGCTCCGGGGTATACCGTGTCATCAGTATCGTCGCAATCCCCAATTTCGACGGCTATACCATCTCCGTCGAGATCGGTCGTTGGACACATCTCCTCCTGCCCCCCAAGCAGAAGAAACAAAAAAATGGAGGACATCCGCACAAAAATTCGATATTGCAGCATAACATACTCCTCGATTGAAATTCTTCACAAAAAGAAATGCGTAGTTGTGCATTGCGCACAAAGGTAAGATTGGGCGTTGCATTTCTTTCTGCATTGTTGTTGTAAAAGTGCCAGTTTTCCGCCCAACGGAATATTCCTCAATACATTCCGCTACACAGAACACACAATTTCAAACAAAAAAGCATGATTACTCATGCCTCCTCATAAATAATAGATAACAATGTTTGTACATACTACTGCATATATATTTCCGAATCAATGAATGCTGTGTAAAACTCATTATTGACAATATTTATACTATGTGTAAAATAGTATCTAGTCAATAGTATAAAACAACTAACTTATCCACAACTATGCAATTTTCAAAAGAAGTTATGAAAGGTGTTGCAGAAATTATTGTGCTGCAAACACTCGAACAAAATGGTGAATCGTACGGATACCAACTCATAAAATCCATATCTCACTCCAGCAAAAACATTTTTGAATTTCAAGAAGGAACATTATATCCCCTGCTGTATCGTCTTGAAGCTAAGGGACTGATTTCCAGTGCAAAAAAAACGGCACCAAACAAAAAAGAACGTCGCTACTACAGTATTACTCCAACCGGAAAACGTGCGCTCAAACAACGTACAGCAGAACTTGGCTCTCTTGTGAAAGGTCTCAAACACGTTTTATCTTTTTCTCTATGAAACAATCAGCAAAAGAACAATTTCTTTACTCTGTCACAGAAGGATTAGAAAATTTTGATTATAACGAACGCCTTAAAGAAGAGTTGGCGGATCATTTTGATGATGCGCTGTATGACCGGCATATCAAAGGCATAAACGAACAACAAGCTGAAAAAGAAGCACTTACATCACTTGGTGATCCCAATCACATTGCTAACAACTACAATATAACTATGAAAAAACTGCAAAAACCTACATTTTATCGCGAACTCTTCCTTATTTGGATTGTGTCATTTCCTCTCTATTTATTTTTATTGATAATGCTCCCAACCTCTATTCAAAACTTCTTTGCTCTCAACGGTTTACTATCATTTGATTCTTCAATTCCATATAATCAAATTATTGCATTTGCACTTGCTATCCCGATTGCTTGTATTGTTTGCTTCTTATTTTATATTCTCACTTTAAAAAATATTTACCAAGATATTATTGAAAGTAAACGTCGATACCGTATCTTTGCTCTATTATTAAGTATTCCATTTCTTTTTATTGTCTATTCAATTTTGCTTCCTATTGTATTGAGCTTCACTGAAGCAACCAACTCTACTTTTTTAGATCCTGAACATCCTCTCCTTTCACTTGCAACAACCGCCTTATACTTTCTATATCGATGCATCATCGTGTTCATTGGATACATTGCCATACGAATATCACTCGCCTTTTTTCAAAAAAAAGAACAGCAACTTTTTCAGAATAAAAACATCCACATGCCGAATAAACAAATTCGTTGGTTTCCTTTCAGTATGCTTTGCTTGGTATTGTTGTATCTCTTATATTGGATAACGCAACCATTTTTTGGTAGCCCTACTCCTTCACCCTCGGCAACCTCAACGATTCTTCGCGTATTGTTCTTCCCATTTCAAATTGGAAACTTCTTCCTATTTTTCCTGAATATTGTCTCAACCATATTATTACGAGGTTTTTTCTCTATACTCACTATTCAATATATAGTATTTACTATCGTTTTTGGTGTCTGTATTGTTTCTCTATGGCACATCAGCCGATATATATATGAAAAATTTGTGCAGAAAAAATTACGCTCATTCCCCTATCTTGCAGCTATAGTATTTACCTATACTATTGCAATGCTATTTTTTTCACCTATACCGAAACGCTCTTTTGAATGGCACGTTCCTGTCGTACCTATTGCGACAATTATTGAGAAACAGCAACTTGGACCTGCGTATCATTTTTCAAAATTTCTCAATGCTGATGAAGGTCACGCATTTCATTATACGATTGCTTCTGACGGCGACCAACTATTCATCAATCAAAATTCCGGGAATCGATTCATCCTTTCTGATATAGAATCTATCAAAAAATACCGTCTCACAAAACAAAAAGATGAATCTACAGAACAAATAAGTTGGTCAGATGGGTATTACGGAAATACTCTTGCAACACTTGGTTTTAAGTGTGACCTTTCCCAATATGATTTACCAGAAAATATTGATGAAATACCAAAATCATGCAACTCCCTTACATATAATGGACACACTATCTATACCGAAGGAGAAGATTTCTCATGGCAACTTGGTCCAATCGTACTCACAAAAGATAAGCAATGGGCACTCTTTCAAATGATTGGTGGTGCGTATGATCCTTCTACTGTATTTCTTGTTGATTTACGCGGGCTATAATAATGTATCTAGCAATTCTGAAATGGTTTTGTGAAGCACTGGATGAACAGCACCTGGAGCAATTTCGGCAAGAGGCTCTAAGACGAATTTGCGTTCATGCATGCGTGGGTGCGGAATAGTAAGTTGTGGTTCTGAAATGATAAGATCGTCGTATAATAAAATATCAATGTCGATGGTTCTTGGGCCGTTTTGATTCTGAGGATCTCGTACTCGCCCCTGTTCTTTTTCGATCTGTATTGTTTTTTGAATGAGTTCTTGCGGTGATACTGTTGTTTCTAATTTTATAGCTGCATTTAAAAAATTCGGCTGGTTTGTATATCCAACAGGTTCTGTATCATAAAAAGAAGACACAGCAGCAACACTTCCCAATTTCTTCAATGCTTCAATGGCTTGTTGAAGGTATTTTTCTCTCTCTCCTAAATTTGATCCAAGTGCGATATATACTGTACTCATAGTTTAAATTATTTTTTGAATATTTTTGACGCGGGTATCTTATCTTGCACGTTATTGGTCAAGCGCTTACGCCCACTTGTACGCGCAGACCGTCACTCGCGGCTCCTGCGGCCGCTCGCTC
>DATDUS010000177.1:0-5839 GCA_035290285.1 Patescibacteria group bacterium | reverse complement strand
TCCTCTTTTGCCATCCAATCCATCCCAGCGTGCATTCCTTCTGATACCCAAGTTTTCAATGCAGCAAATGTATGACTTTTTTGAATTGGAATACTTCCCCACAATTCAAAACCTTCTTCGTGTATAATACGTGATATTTTTTTAATCATCTTATCGATCATTCTAATGACGAAATCTCGGGGAGGCTCCATTCAATTCAATGCAATAGCGTAAGCGTGCAGTGAATTGAATGGATGCTTCCGCATTCTATATTATTTTATCGACGGCGCTTGCGAACATGTTTCATCTGCCGAACCAACATACTGCCTGCACCAATTACTAATATAATGCCAGCAAGAATAATAAATTCTACCCAATATTTGGAAAAAAATCCGAGAGATTCTTCTTGCTCTTCAATATTCAGAGTACCAATATCATTACGGTTTGATGCTGTTTGTCCTGGTTCTAAAATAGAAAAATGTATGGTTTGCGCTGAAGTAGGACTATCTTTGGCAAATACTTTTACTGTTTGTTCACCAGAGGCTAAATCTGGCTTTCCTTGAATAATCCATTCACCATTCTCATCAACAAGAGTAGTGTATTGAGTAATGGCACAACAAAATTCTGCAACAATTTCTTTTCCTTTTTCTCCTGTTCCGCTTATAATGAGTTGTTCACCGAGAGAAAAATAAATAGCAGAATCAGAAGAGGTATATGTTTGTGTTGCTCCTGCAATAGTCACAATATGTACTGAACTTTCTTCATTTTCAATACATTCGGCTTTTTTTGGACATGTATCTTCATCACATTCTGTTTCTTGTACTGTACAATGCGTCCCTTCTTCACAGATTTTTTCATCACACGATTCATCTTCTACTTTTTCTTCCTCTTCTGTTGTAAATGAAGATTCGCTGCTGCGTGTCATGTTATCTGCGCCATCAGCAGTTTTAATACGAAAATAATATTTTTTTTCTGCATCTAAACCAGAAAGATACGCAGAATGCGCAGTAGTTGGTTTTTCTTCTAACGGTGAAGAGGCGATATACGCACCAGAAGAGGTGCCATATTCTACTTGACCAACTCCTGCTTCACTGGAGATCCAGGAAATGACTGCTGATTCGGCAGTTACTTTTGATGTAGAAATATGAGAAATCGTTGGCGCTTCTGTGTCTTCTTCTGTATCTGCATCTGCATTCGTGTTCTCGTTTGTATTTGTATTGGTGTTAGTGTTACTATTTACGTTTGTTGATACAGTATTTTTCTGAGTCACTGTGAGTGTTCCGGTAATTTTATTCGTATCAGGACCACTATATACAGAACTATAATAGGTGAAAGTGCCGGCTTTACTTGCCGTAAATGTGACTGAGGCTGATTTCCCTCCTGGTATGGCAGTATTCACGCCAAATGCCGAAATGGCAAACCCATGGTCAACATCTGCACTCGTTACATTTACCACAACCGTATCCCCTTCATCTACTGTCATTACTGATGGGGAAAAACTCGATTGTTTGACAGTGATATTGAATGTTTTCGTTGCAGCATACGCATTTGTGGGAAAAAATATCACAAAAAAGAATAAAAAGATACTACTCAAAGATAGAACAAATGATTTTCTCATTAATTGATGGTATGCCATACGTTTACTCTATATATTAAAAACATAAATGTCAGAAAAAAATGCTAAAAAACTTCTACACTCATATATGTTTCAGTCTATCATAGACTCTTGAAAAAGTGTACTCGGTCTATTATCTTTGTAAGCAAAATACGCATTCATCTTTGCCCATACTACTACAATCAAAACAATGCACAGTATCAATGCCGCGATTGATCCAGCAATAAACCAACGAATCGTCGGAAAACGCGGTTTTTGTAGAGGTGACAGTAACTGCCGTGGCTGTTGTCCTCGTCGTTTTGACGCACGAACTAACGATGCTTTCATGAAGCTATCATCCTTATCAGGAGTATTCTCGTGTGAAACATATGTCATAACAGTGCAGAAATGGTGTGTTTTATTAAAACGGCTGGCGAGTCAATATGCAAACGCTTCCCTACTACTGTTGATTGTTTTGCATATACCTTTGCCAAGTGGCGCAGTTGTTTTGTGAGCGATTGTACATCTGGCTCTGGTAATAAATCATACAAAATTTTAATAGCGTCGTCAGGTAAATCATATTCAATATCTTTAAATACCCAATCAATTTTTTCAGGGGTATACAGAATACGAAATAACGTAATAAGTTCACGTAATCGTTCCATATAGGCATGCGTTGCTTCCAATAAATCATTGCGATTCAAAAATTTTGAAACAAGAGGCAGCGAATGCCAAAAACGAACAGAAATATCAGTAAATACTGCACGGACATACTCTTCCACTTCACGCGAATTCAATGCAACCTGCTGAATCACCTGTGTCTTATCAAACAATACCTTACATTCTTCTGCTGCTGAATTTTTAGTAAAACGAAAATTACGGCTCTCTTTTTGAACATCTACATCCAGAGTGGCTGAAAGAGGCATGTCTTCAAATATCACTTGAAATGAATCTACATTTTCATCTTGATCGAGTGTTTTTGGATATAATATACTTAATACTGAACCAAGTTTTGCAGCAAATAGTTCACGCCCCTCTATCCACTCATCAAAGTGCTTGTCTTTTACACAGACCCATAAATCTATATCTGAAAAACTATCTTCTTCTTTTCTTGCGAATGAACCTTCCAGCCATGCTGCTAATACACGAGAATCATTTTCTAATACTTCAGTGATTTTTTTAAGAAATGTTTGTTGTTGATTATTCATATGACATAGGGTTCACGTTTAGAACGAGGGTGATTATTATGATATAATATATTACGTTTTTTAAACAGATACTGTATATACACCACGAAAAACATCATACAAAGTAAGAATACAGCATACAGTATAAATGTACTGCGCCACCCCATGATGTCTACACACAATCCTATGCCAGGCGCAAAGAGAATTGCTCCTCCAAATGCAGCTATATCAAGGAATGCTGCACTTGATCCAGTAGATTTTTTTGAAGTCAATATAGAAATAATGGCTGTAAGAGCAGGGATACTCATGGCATGCCCAACCATAAATATCACAGCAATAAGAACAAATAACCATCCAGATGATGAAAATAAAGAAAGTAGAAAGGCAGTGATACCTGAAATGGCAAATGCCATAATAACGTTTCGCAATCGACCTTTATGGTCAGCCGTTTCTGCAAAAAGCACACTGAACAAAAATGGAATATTGGTCAGTAGCACAATAGTACCTGCGGCTGAAATAGAATATCCAAGATAACGCGCATACAACGGCAAAAAAGTAAGTCCCATCACTTGAATACTTGCTACCACAAAATACATGGCATACACCATCCATTCTTCCCAACTAAATTGTTTCATTTTCCAATAAAAATGTACTACAATTTTATCTTTTACAATAATATCTTTTAATGCAGAAAGTATTGGCTCTTTATGATTGGCGTCCGGTTGCCGACGATTAAAAAGAGCACTCAATAATGGGAATATAATTACGGGAACAAATACAATATAAATGGGTAAAAAACGTACGAGCACCACAGCAATTGTAAGCCCGAGCATCCATGCAATACGGTATCCTGTAACGAACATGCCAAATGTCATAGCCGCATGTTTTTTTGTTGTATGATCCTCAAGAGTCGCTATCGTGCCTGTCCACACAAAGGGCATAAAAAAACCATTCAACAGCAATGCAATAATAAGTAATGGAATAGAATGAAGTATGTCGGCAGTAAGATACAGTATACCAACAACAGCATATCCGCATTTAGCGAAAATCATGAGGCGAAAATGATTCGTACGATCCAGTAAGTCTCCAACAGGAAATGTCATCAAGAATGCTGCAGCAAGAGCAAGGGTTTGAAAAAAACCAATCACTGTATAATCGTTGGTGAAACTTTCAAGGTACAAAGAAAAATAGGGGTCTGCAAATCCCCATCCAAAGTTGTATAGCGCCATGGACATAATCGTCAAAACAACCACTCGTGGTAAGTGGCGTATATCACCGCGCAATAATTGAATCAGTGTATGTATTTGATGCATGCTCTTCTATACTATCAACATTTTTCTTGTAACACAACCAGATATATGATACATTGTTTTCTGGACATTTTCTTCTCTCCGCAAAAAGCGGTTTTTTATGTATGCTGCAAAATGAATTGCCCTATCTCCATGCTATACATGTATGGCTTGCGTCAGAATTACCACGACTGCATCTATTGATGCGACAATTTGGCTCTGCAAAAAAAATATGGAATGCACCTATACCGTTATTGCAGGCTGCTCGATTTCAAAAAGAAACCATTCAACGAATAGTCAATCTTCGATCACAACTTTCAGTGCAACAATTATGGCAACATTTTTGTGAATTACAGCACAAGCAACAGGTGCGCCTGATTACCATTAATGATGCGGTATATCCCCCACTATTGAAAGAAATTGCACAACCGCCGTATGTATTATATTGTCGAGGAAATGTACAACTATTTTTAGAAACTCGTGCTATTGCAATTGTTGGCACAAGAAAAGCCACAACATACGGAAAACGAGTAGTGAAAGATATTGTACAACATTGTGTGGGAATGAATGCAGTGACAGTCAGCGGTTTAGCTTTTGGCATTGATGCTGCTGTACACAAAGAAACAATTGATGCAGATGGCAAGACCATTGCTGTACTAGGATCCTCTGTGCTCGATAACGAAATAGCACCATCAACTCATCGCGTACTTGCACAAAACGTACTCAAAAAAAATGGATTGATCATTTCAGAATATCCACCCAATACTCCGACAAATAAATGGTATTTTCCTGAACGAAATCGTATCATTGCAGGCCTTACGCAAGCAACTATTGTTGTTGAAGCATCATTAAAAAGTGGCTCGCTCATTACTGCGCGATATGCACGTGAAAGTAATCGAGAAGTTCTTGCTGTTCCGGGCTCCTTATACACTGATCTTGCGTGCGGAACAAATGCATTGATTGCACAAGGTGCGACATCATATTTATCTTTTGATTCTTTGCTTGGAATGTTGCAACACTTGCCAGCTTATACAAACATACAACAAAAAGAAACTCCGCCATTATTTCTTTCACTAGAAGAAAAAGCAGTTTTACACATATTTCAAAGCGCACCTCTTTCTTTAGACAAAGCAATCGAACAAAGTGGCTTGCCAACTGCACAAATTCTTTCTATCGTTACCTCACTCACACTCAAAGGTGCACTCCTCGATTTAGACAATGGCCTTTTCTCTGCCCAACAATAATGTATAACGTATGTTTTACGAATATAAAAAAAGTGTAGAGCTACTGGAAAGCACGATTACACAAATACCAAAAGCCTATAAAGAATATATGAACACAACGCGTGATCAAGGCTTTTTTATACAACGCACACAGCATTTATTTCATGAATTAGGAAATCCAGAAAAAGGATTCAACTATATTCATGTGACAGGAACATCTGGGAAAGGCTCAACAACTACGATGATTTATGAAATTTTACATGCAGCTCATTACGCGATTGGAATATATATTTCACCATTTGTCACCACATCACTGGAACGAATTCAAGCACAGGGAAAATTAATTCACCCGCATATTTTTGGTGAAGCAGTACAAGAAGTCATGGCGGTTGTTGAACGCATTCGCCATAATCGCCCAGAATTCTTTCCTTCCTATTCTGAAATTTTTTTTGCTGTAGCAATGATTGCGCTTCAAAAGATTAAATGCGAATGGGTGGTAGTGGAGGCAGGTTGTGGTGGACGATTTGATATGTCCAATATTATTCCTTCGCCAATTGCAGCAATAAT
>DATDUS010000176.1:0-7509 GCA_035290285.1 Patescibacteria group bacterium | reverse complement strand
TGAATGAATGATCTGTTGTGCTTATTGCTGTAAATGATTTTTGCGATGGATTTTTTGTGACAGGAACTGTTGTAGAGGATGTACTACTCGTATCAAAATAAATAAATTCAATTTTTTCAATAGAAGGAGATGATTGATTTGCAAATCGTGTGAGGGTTATATGAAAAGAAAGTGCCGTAGCCTGGTTTGCCATAATAGGGTCAATAACGTGCATGCCTACAGGTAAGGCTTCTTTCATGTCGACAGATTCTTTCAATTCATAGGTATGGTTGCCATAGGCATCTTGAATCTCCAAGCGAAACTGAACAGATGTATTATCAAGTGCAGAACCATTCCATCGTATTCCAATGGCCTGAAACGGAAATTCCGAAGCAAATTGTTGTGTATCGTAGGTGAAGGTCTGGCTCCCTTCAGGAATACGTAATCTATCTTCAACATCAGAAGATGAAGGCAGGGTTGATAGTGTTTTTGTAGCTGAAGAGGAAGGTATTGTAGAAACAAAATGATCGAGAGTAATAGTATGAGAAGGAATGGTAGAAGCAGCATGTGCGCTGGTACTATTTAAAAAAATACCTCCCATAAGTATAAGGAGTATATATACAACAGGGTGTTGTTGCATGTGGTTTTTTTGAGTTTGTTTATATGGTAGCGGCCACATGTACTCTTTTTATTTTTGTTAGTTCTTCTTATTATATCGTAAATTGATGCATTTGTCCATCCTCCTCTTGGTAACACTCTATTATTATCTAATGCGACCCACGCATTGAGAAGAATATTTTAAATTTGTTACTGAATAGATGACTGCTAGATAACAAATCATGTTACCATAGAAACATGTGACCATGGACATCAGACATAACGTATTACAAAAAATCTTTGAGAAAAATCGAATTTTTGTTCCTGTGCCCTTATCGGTTTACATTCACCAGTCCATCTCCGTAATAGTTTATAGATAATAAATTGGAGAGATATGTATTTGATGGATTGATGTTTGTTCTTTGCAAACTGGTAAAATAGCGTATTTGAATTGTGTGCATTGCTTCTCCTATTGTAACAGATTTATCAACAAATTCTGGTAAAAATTGCATTTCTCCGATTCGCACTTCTTTTACTGATTCAGGATATAAGGTGGTTGAAGCTGATGCGCTGATGACCCCTGATTTTTTGTAGAGAGAGATTGCTAAATTGCGAGCATTATCATCATCATACATTGAGTCATTGGCGCAGGCAAATGAAATAAATACCTGTAATTGTTCAGCATTTAGTTTAGGTACTTCTTGTGAAGCGAAATTTATGAGAAAATCATTGGTTGCAAAAATATACGTAGATGATCCATGAGAAATGTTATACATAATGCCACCTTGGTAGAGCTTTCCAGTTGCAGTTGGTGTTCCTGTTAGATAATGCAAGAGGCGATGATTATTATCAGTGACTAAAAAATCTGTTACACAATTTGCTATTGTGGTAGGAAAAATGGTCGTAATTGAAGAAGCAGATTTTACTAAATGTGCATTCATACATTGAATAATCGTACTGTCACCCGCATAAAAAATATCACCAGCAATTAATGCAAGATTTTTCTTATACGATGCTTGTTCATAATTAATTGATCGTTGTAAGTATGTATGTAAATCTCCAGGGAAACGTATAGGTATACGAAAGACTCGTAACGTACTTTGAGCTGTAATGCTATCAATTACTTCGTCAGATATGATAGTTCCACCGGGATCGCCATTTGGAATGGTTGTTTCTTCAAGTAGCCCATAGGGAATATCTGACGGAACATTATCGCTCACTTGCGCGCGAAGATGATATCGTGGAATACCCCAATATTCGTTTGCTTCCAATTCATGTTGTTGTGGCAAATATAAATAGTTGCCATATAAACGAAGATCGCTATTTTGTACGACTGTGCCATTATACCCAGTGAGAAGATGTGCAGAATTTGAATGATCCGTACTCATCTCTGACCCTATTGTATCTTCATCAAAATTCCATACGGCGATAGTTGATGTATCAGCAGCGAGTGGTAATATAGGTTCAGAAAAATCAGTTGTATATCGTAATCCGGTAGATACACGTACTTCGTCAAGCATACTTGGAAGATATCTGTAACTTACTGAATTATTCAACTCTTTCCCTTGAACGAGTCGGATTGTATTTGCACCATATAACGCAGCACTTAATGTGAACGATGCTTCAGTGTCTGTGTGAATAGAACCCATTATTTTACCATCAGAAAATGCAGTAATCGTATTGTTTGTTAAATCAAATGTATATGCCAAATGATGCCAATTCCCATCTAGAAACGTTTTCTGTTCATTTTCTATGCCACCAAAAGCGTACTGTCTCCAATCACTTGGATTAGTTCCTTTGGCATAATTTAATCGTACAAACCCATTATTAGATGTAAAGAATAGATCACCAACACTGAATATTATTTCGCTAAAACTGTTTTCAGCAGAATATAGTGGTTTTACGAATAATTCAATTGTAAACGTAGGAGTTGTGCCAAAATTAATTAATGTATCCGACTGAGCATAATCATTATTGGTGAGATTATATTCTGGTATATCGCCAATAAGTCCCAAATACCGTTCACCTTTTCCATTACCAAAATGGTCACGAATATACAAACGGATATCTTCTGGTTGTAATTCAGTAATTTCGTCTTTTGTAGAATCGGCCGGATTGAGTAATTCATAAAGTGAAATTGTTGTAAATGAGTACCCTTGATTTTCTCGATATTGAATCCAGTCTTTAGCTTCCTCTTTTAAGGCTGTGGCTTGTTCACTGTTGGCTGCAGGAAAGAGGAGGATTACTTCTTCTGGAGTCGATGTGGTTAAATTTGAGATAGTTTGTGGTTTTTTTTTCGCTATAGAAAAGGTACTTTTTGATGCAGCATGAGTGAATTGCATCGTGCTGAGTCCAAAAATACATATTGTAAATAGAATTCCCCTCCAGAACGCTCGTCTTGATAACAAATTTTTTTTCATATTTGATAATATTACTGATATATTAGCTGACATTATTAGGTAATGTATGTTTTTTGTCAATAGGGCGTATATCGGTAACATAGGAAGCAGTAGGGGCACTAAAATTGTTCAAGGTTGTGATGTTTTTTTATGAAATGATATGATACAACAAAGATATATGCACACCCTCTTTCAACCACTTTTGAAAAAAGTTCGGCAGCTACCATTACGACCAGGCGTTTATAAATTTTATGATGCCAAAGGAAGATTATTATATATTGGCAAAGCAACGCAACTACGTTCTCGCGTCAGTTCTTATTTTCGAAAATCGACAAATCATTCACAAGCTAAGCAGTATATGGTGTGGCAAATTCATGATGTACAAACCATTGTGGTAGATACCGAATCAGAAGCATTATTATTAGAAACTACATTAATTAAAAAGCATAAGCCACCCTATAACGTCGTGATGAAAGATGATAAGAATTTTCAGTATATTCATATTACGAATGAACCTTTCCCGCGTATTGAAACAATTCGACGCATTGATTATACAAAAAAAAGTGGCTATTATTTTGGACCATATACCTCAGGACGATCTGTGCGTTATATGATGCAACTTATTAAAACTATTTTTCGTGTATGCACAACACCACCAGTGATGAAAAAGGGAGTATTGCAGTTTCCAAAACGGCCATGTCTTGATTATCAATTAGAACGATGTGTTGGGCCGTGTGCCCGCGTTGTTTCGTCAGAAGAATATCAACATATTTTTCGATATATTATACAATTTTTACAAGGAGATTATGAATCTGTACAGCAGCAATTAATACAGGAAATGGGCAAAGCTTCGCAGACAAAAGCATATGAAAAAGCCGCACAATTACGCGATCAGTTGCAAGCAATAGAACGGTTGATGGTCGAACAAAAAGTGGTCTCCACACGTAGAGAGCATGCTGATTATCTTTCACTCGTACGGCAAGGTGCTATTGCTGCAGTAAATGTATTTATGGTACGTGTTGGCAAAATGATTCACCAGCAAGTCTTTTTTCTTTCACACACAGAACAGCAAACAGATCAAGAAATTATGACTGCATTTATTGATCAATATTATGTGCAATCTGTGACGAAGCCACCGAAAATATTCACGAATACGAGCACACATCGCGGGAAACATCGTAAATTGTTAGCAATGGGAGAGATGAATGCGAAAGAAGCATTACAAAGGCAAACGATACAACAAGAACAACGCGAACAGGGCACAAAACGCGGTTTACAGGAACTGAGTCAAGCATTACATGTGTCTCTTAGACAACTTCATCGCATTGAAGTATATGATATTTCAAATGTACAGGGAAAGTATGCTGTTGGTTCTATGGTCGTGTTTATTGATGGAGTTGCAGATCATTCAGAATATCGAAAGTTTAAAATTAAAACCGTGAGCGGGGCAAATGATTTTGCTTCATTGCAAGAAGTTCTGGATAGACGCTTACACCATTTACCGGAAAAAACAAAGCGCGCAACACAGATATGGCCAACGCCGAGCCTTCTTATTATTGATGGAGGAAAAGGACAATTACATGCAGCAAAAACAGTTTTAGATATTTTGCATGTAGAGATTCCAATTATTGCTCTTGCCAAACGCGAAGAAGAAATTTTTATTCCGCACCAAGCAGAGCCTGTGCTACTGCCACGTGGCTCTGCTGGTCTGCATTTGATTCAAAGAATGCGCGATGAGGCACACCGTTTTGCCATTACTTTTTATCGCAAACGTCATGTACGAGGCATTGTGAGTAAATGATGATGAAGGAATTATTGATGAGCGGGTGAGAGCCTCCGGGGAGACCCATTCAATGCAATGGCATAAGCGTGCATTGAATGGAGAATCCGCAGGTGGCACAGAATCCGCGAATACTATAGCTTTACTAGCTCATCTGTGATATACTATAAGTGATATGAAAGGAGGAAAAAAACGCTGGTTATTGGTGCCCATTGCAGCGCTACTTGCTGTGATATGTGGTTTTATTATGTATTGGTTGTTGGGTAGGGAGGTTACTGGTGTTGTTGTAGATATTACTGGCAAACCGATTGCAGGAGCAACCGTTAAAACAGGGTGGCAAAAAACAACGACGGATGAAAACGGACAATATACACTGCGCGCACTGCTGGGAGGAGGCGCAACCGATATCATTGCCGAGTATCACAATGAACAGACGATTGTACAAATTCCAGAGCTAGCAACATCATCCGAAATAGTAGTTGTGAACAATACAGAGCAAGAAATATCTACAGTATATGGGCCAGGCGATGTGCAAGATATTTTTGGTGAACCGGGGGACGCTGGTGGCTTAACTTCTGAGGAAATAAACGAGTTAGAACAAGAGATTCGAGAAGGGCATTATCCAGAGCAGCAGCTTGTTTCAAATGTAAATGTGGTAGCACAGCCAGTGGCGATTACGATTCCGATTGCGCAAGACCCGATTGAGCTTCCACCTCCTGTTGACCCGGATGCTTTTATTGTGAATGAAGAAGGACTAGAAGTAATTGCAGGTGAAATACTCGTTGGCTGGGAAGAGGACGTAAGTAGTAGCGAAAGAAAAAATATTGTTGAGCAAGCTGGCGGAATAGTTCGTTTTGATAATGATGCAGCACAAACAACAATTGTGTATGTGGCAGAGCAAGTTCATGTTCCTGCTGTTGTTGAAAAATTGACACAGTCAGAACAAGTGACTGGTGCATTACCAAATTATCGCTTAGAGCCAGATACAGCACCAAATGATCCAGATTATACAGACAAAAATAAACGCTGGTTTTTACAGCGTTTGAATGCAGAGCCCATGTGGGCAATGACAAAAGGCAGGTCGAGTGTGATTGTTGCAGTTATTGATGTTGGATTTGAAACAAATCATCCAGATTTAGCCGGAACGTTTACTCCTGCGTCGTTGAATTATACTCGTGCCGCACTTTCTGCTGATGCAAAACATGGTACTCATGTTTCAGGAACGATTGCTGCTCGGCAAAATAATGGTTTAGGGTTAACAGGTATTGCTCCAAATGTTCGGTTATTTCCTGTTAAAATAAATGATCTAGCGCGGCTACCCTCTGTATTTGAACGGTTAAGTTCGTTTCCGAATGTTCGCATTGCAACAATGTCCATGGGGTGGGTATGGTCAAAAAGAAATGCTCGCCGTGTAAAAAATGGTGAGCAACCATTTACCGAAGCGTTCATGAGAGCAAAATCAGAAGAGCTTGATCGAATCATTCGTCCAGCATTTATGAATTTTTATGAAAAAGGCGGAGTGATGTGTAAATCTGCAGGGAATGATTATGGGTTAGATGCGCGGTTGAATGGGTTGAATTACCCTGAAGTGATTACGGTTGGTGCAAGTCAACCCAATTGGAGTTTAACGAATTTTTCGAATACTGGGCCAAAGGTTGATATTGTAGCACCTGGTTGGAACATTTGGTCAACTATCAATGGCGGCACGTATGGATATTTATCTGGAACATCTATGGCTACACCCCTTGTTGCAGGAACTGTCGCTGCAATTCGTTCAGTGCGCCCACAATATGGCCCACTAATTATTAAGCGTATTTTACAGCGAAGTAGTGAGCAGTCTGGAAGGTTGGTTGGCACTACCTATGTTCATTTAGATTCATGGCGCGCGCTTCTTCGTGCAACAAAATTATTTGGCATAACTGGCAGTGTAGAAACAGAAGAATATACACCAGCAGAAAATGTTATAGTAACAGCGAAATCATCGCAATGGAATATTCTTACAGATGCAAAAGGGGAATTTGTGATTCCATTTTTAACACGAAAGCAGTGGACCTTGGAAGCAAAAAAAGGAGAAGCAAAAGCAGAAGAAAAAATTGATTCTCCTGCCCTTTCTGATGATGAGGTGTTAGAATTTGTGAATTTGGTTTTAGAAAAAAAGGAAGAAACCAATGAAAATAGCAACACGAATGAAAACACCAATGAAGAGAATGAAAACGAGAACGCGAATGGGAATGAAAATACGAATGATAATGAAAACACCAATGAGGGTACAACGAATGAAAATGACAACGAGAACAGTAATTCCAATAATAATACGAATGCTGATTCCAGTGGCGATTCAGTTGATTCGGACTCTGGCAATACCGGTGGGTACACGTTAGACAACGGTATTGTTGTTTCCGCTTCTGGGTGCGCTGAATCTGGTTTTTCAGCACCTGAAAAAACAGACGATCAATGTGCAGCTGGATTCTATTTTTCTCGTGAAACAATTGCCTGTGAACAAACTACTTGCCCAAATGGTGCTGGAAGAACCTATACATTAGAGTGTAAATGTCCAGAAGGAACAAAAGCATTGTATGCTTGTACTGTCGGGTTAGTGGTTGCATGTGTTCCTGAATAAAATGATATGTATGACTATGAATTCCAAATACAGTATATTCGCGGGTCCTATTGATCTTTAGTGCTCGCTTTTCGCCTTCCGCAACTGCGCCCCCAGTGCTCACCCATTGCGCGCTGGGGGTCCCCCCAGTTGCT
>DATDUS010000175.1:0-3468 GCA_035290285.1 Patescibacteria group bacterium | reverse complement strand
CAAAGAATACATAATTTGATAAAGACAGAATTCGGCTTACAGGAATATTTTTCATGACACCAAACATCATCAGCTCACAAAAGAGTATATGAAAAAAGCAGAACTCCTTTTCGGGGCACTCCTTGTCCCTATCGATTATCTCATGTTGATTGCAGCAGGAATGACTGCATATGCATTACGTTTTGGTTCTCCTGTAACTCAATTACAACCAGTGGTATATGAAATACCATTGAAAGAATATATTGCCATGGTTTGCATCACAGCAATTGTATGGCTCTGTATTTTTGCTTTAAGCGGATTATATCATATTCGAGGCACAAGGCGTCTTGTGGAAGAATCAAAGCAGATTTTATTTGCTTGTTCTACTGGTGTATTAATTATTATTATTTTATTTTTCTTTCGGCGTGATTTATTTTCTTCACGTTTTATTATCCTTGCTGCCTACGGTTTTTCATTATTGTATGTCACTATTGCCCGTTTTGTTATTATTTATGTAGAACGTTATTTGTTTCGGCGTGGTATTGGTGTGCATCATGTTGCTCTTATTGGCGCTGATCGCATTACACACATGATCGCAAATGAACTAGAAGAAAAAAAGAGTTTGGGATTACGTGTTCAATGTATAATAGAAGATTTGAATACAAAAACAAAAGAGCGTATTTTTGCATTGCATGAACAAGGAGTGTTAGATGAAGTGATTCAAACCGACCCTCATCTTTCAAAAGAGAAAAGTCAAGAATTATTGAGTTTTTGTGATGAACATCATATCACCTTTAAATATGTAGCTGCATTGTTTGATGCCCAATCATCACACATGACTATTCAACCGATAGCTGGAATTCCTATTGTTGAAATACAAAAAACGCCATTAGATGGCTGGGGACGTATTGCAAAACGTATTTTTGATATTCTTGGTTCAGTATTTCTTATTCTGTTGTTTTCACCTATTATGGTATTTTCAGCAATAGCGATATTGATTGATACTGGTCGACCTATTTTTTTCGCTCGTTTAGATGATGGAGAGCTATTTAAACGCATTGGTCAATTTGGAAAACCATTTTTTCATTTTAAATTTCGTACCATGAAACCCAATACGCATGCCATGCGTTACCATGAATTGAAAAATAAAGATTTACGTCAAGGTTCACCGTTAGTGAAAATCACCAATGACCCGCGCATTACCAGAGTAGGAAAGATTTTACGAAAATATTCTATTGATGAATTACCGGAATTTTTTTTGGTATTGAAAGGAGATATGAGTTTAGTTGGTCCGCGTCCTCATCTACCGGAAGAAGTGGCAAAATACAAGAAACATCATAAGCAAATATTGAATATGAAACCGGGCATTACAGGGCTTGCACAAATTTCTGGCCGTTCAGATCTTGATTTTGAGGATGAAGTACGTTTAGATACCTTTTATATGGAAAATTGGTCAATTTGGATTGATCTTATTATTTGTATAAAAACACCATTTGCTATGATTAAACAACGCAGTACATTATGAAAACACCTTATAGAATCGCTTTAGTGCATGACCATTTAGCTCAAGATGGCGGAGCAGAAAAAGTCCTTCAAGCATTTTGTGAAATCTGGCCAGATGCACCATTGTATATTTTGGTACACAATCCAAAACACGCAAATCCATTTTTTGCGAAAAAACAAATTCAGACATCATTTATTCAACGTATTCCGTTTGGTATTCGAAAGTATCAGTGGTTTTTTCCGTTTATGCCATCTGCTATCGAAAGTTTTGATTTTTCTGGATACGATGTTATTTTATCGAGTTCATCTATGTTTGCAAAAGGCGTTATTACACGTCCGGAATCAATTCATATTACCTATTGCCATACCCCCACTCGATTTTTGTGGAGCGACACTCATTCATATGTAGAAGAATTAGGGGTGAACAAATTAGTGAAATCCGTTCTTCCTTTTTTTCTTTCACACATTCGTATGTGGGATAAAATAGCAGCAGATCGTGTAGATCATTATATTGCAAATTCTGCAACTGTTGCGCACCGCATACAAAAATATTATCATCAAAATAGCACGGTTATTTATCCGCCTATACAAGTAAATGATTTTCATATAGCCAAAAAAGAAGAACGGAAAGATTATTTTTTTGCAGGAGGTAGATTAGTTCCCTATAAACGATTTGATTTACTTGTTTCTGCATTTAATAAATTGGGAAAACCATTAAAAATTTTTGGTAATGGCCCAGCACTGCCTGAACTACAACGCATGGCGAAGCATAATATTGAGTTTGTTGGGCGCATTTCTGATGTTGAGTTAAAAAAGAGATATGCAGAATGTGCTGCATTTTTAAATCCCCAAGAGGAAGATTTTGGTATCACTATGATTGAAGCGCTGTCTTCAGGTAGGCCGGTTATTGCTTATAATAAGGGGGGGGCAAAAGAGATTGTTGAACACGGAAAAACTGGTCTATTAATTGATTATCAGTCATGGGAAGATTATGTCGATGCATTGATAGAATTTAATCCTGATTCTTTTGATCCGCAGTATATTCGAAACTCTGCCTTGACCTTTGAGCATGAACAGTTTAAAAATACTATACAAGCATTTGTTGAATCTGCTTGGGAGGAGTATTCTCATAAATAAAAAATAATATTTCACACATGAAACTTCGAACACACGTTACTATTCTCTCCAGTGCAAAATGGTTTATTGTATTATTTACGATTTTGTGTGGTATTAGCGCATTGTTATTTAGTGTATTTCAGCCTACATATTATAAATCCGTTGTGGCATTTGATGTGCAATTGGTCAATCGTTCAGCAACACCCGATTATCAATATGGAACATATTATGATTTAAAAGGAGCAGAAATTTATACGCAAGCTGTGATGAGTTGGTTTTTAACACCTGCTGTAGTGGAAGAGGTCTATCAAACTGCCGGTATTGGATATATCATTAAATCCATTGAACAATTTACAAATCGTTTTCAAACAAAACAATATTCTGCGCAACATTTTGTAGTACTTTTTAAAGATTCAAATAAAGAAAATGCAGAAAAATTATCACATGCGATTATAGAAGTTATCGAGAAACGCGCCGCAGAGTCAATCACTATTGATGAAAAATCACCATTTTCTGTACATGCATTACAGCCCGTTATTGTGCAAAGTGAATATCCAGTATGGCTGACTACAGTTGTTGGTGTCATTGTCGGATTTTTGGGCAGTATTATTTTAGTGTACATTCGAGAATATTTTCGAAATTAATTTATTCACAAAATAGGACATGCGCATTGGTATTGATTGTCGATCATTACAAGAGCCGTATCCTACTGGTGTTTCTGTATACACACGCGAATTACTACGTGCACTTTTTGCATTACCAGAATCTGCAGCGCATGAGTTTCGCTTATTTCTTGCAGATGGAGGAAATAAAACGCCCTCTTATGAGTTGCAATCAAGCATTTTTAACGAGCAAAGTCATGTGCAACTA
>DATDUS010000174.1:0-2289 GCA_035290285.1 Patescibacteria group bacterium | reverse complement strand
ACCAAGAATCGTATGAACCTCAAGAGGGCACTCTTGTTATTGACCGATTGCTGCGAGGTCAGCACGAATTTGTTACGTATATAAAAAATGAAACGTTGTACGCTCAGTTTGATCTGATTGATATGAACCGAGAATTTAATGATGATATAGTCAGTATTGAAGTGTATAGTGGTCGTACGCTCATTCATACAGCATTTTTGTCAGACGATGGAATAAACGATGCTCGTGCGCAAGCAAGCGTCGTACGTTCATTGATTGTTGATATTCCAAATTTGCCAGAAGGTGCATATAGTTTGAAAGTTATCACGAGCAGTGATGATGTCGTCATATCGCGCATTGAAACTTTTCAACATCTTTTTGTGGCTAAAGGAAAACTATTTCTTATAAACAATGTAGAATATCAATCTATTCTTCCGCACATTTCCACAAACTCTTCAACTATGTATGCGCAAAACATGCAATTCTCAGCTCGCACAGATCATCCATCGGGTTTACAAACCATTTTTGTTGATGATGAAGAACTCTCATTAGAAACAGTGTCACAAACCATGTATTGGAGTCCACGCACAACAGACACGAGCGTATTGCATACTGTTACTCTTCCAAAAAATGATGTGATTTTGTATAGCAACGGGTATTTTGCATTTGCAAAAGAGCATTTTTTTGACCCAGATTATTTGGTAGAACGCTTGAGTGAAACAACGACACTTGATGCGTTGGATTATATTTTGTACACGAATTATCAACAAGCAGAAGAAGGAACACGTAACCGTACGCAACAGATTCATATTGATTTAAACCAAACAACTGTGGATAGAAAACAGTTAACTTTTGTCCTGTCTGCGCCAGGCATTGATCGACGATCTGCTACACTCATGATTCAGCGTGTTCAATTTGATTTTCATCGAGAACCACTGTTAAAACGTTTGCTACAAAAATTCAAATAGCAATTTATGCATTTAAGAACCTATCATCAACCTGCGCACATCATCAGTTCCCTTGTATCTTTTACATTTCGAGTATTACTTGTTTGGTATATTCTTGCAATTTTTGTTGAATTCCTCTTACCGGGGTTTGTGTCGTTATACCTCAACCTTGATCTCTTTCTTTGGGCTGTTATAATAAGTGCGGTTGTTTCATTTACTCTTGAACGTCTTGCATCTCGTCATCAATTATGTAACTAATTATTAAGTATTATCGGGGCGGATGACGCCGCGAAAAAATTATGAATATTATTGTTCATGGATCAGTAGCATTTGACCGCATTATGGATTTTCCCGGTTCTTTTAAGGATCATATTTTGCCGGATAAAATTCATAAATTAAATGTGGTATTTCCTATTAAACGATTAGATGAAAAAAGAGGCGGGACAGCCGGTAATATTGCATATAACCTTGCACTCTTAGCAGAAAAACCCACCATTGTTGCTGGTGTGGGAAAAGATGGCGCATCGTATGTGGAGTATCTTCAAAATTTAGGTCTGTCAACTGAACATATTATTCAGTATGAAGATTCGCACACTCCTTGTGCATTTATTATGACTGATATTTCCAATAATCAGATTGCCGGTTTTTTTGGTGGAGCTACTGAACGCCCAACGAACTTTTCATTTGCAGGTCATGATCCAAAAGAATCCTTGGTTATTCTTTCACCGGCGAATAATCGAGAAGATACGTTGCGTTATGCTGCCGAATGTAAACAATATGGAATTCCATATATTTTTGACCCAGGTCAAACCATTCCTATTTTTAGTGGAGAAGATCTGCGTACCCTCATTGATGGTTCGTTTATGTTTACAGTGAATGATTATGAATTGCAACTAGTGATGAATGTAACAAAATTATCTGAGGAAGAAATTTTAAGTATGACAGAAATATTGATTACAACGCTTGGGGAAAATGGTTCTATTATTAAAACAGCAAAAAAAGTTTTTACTATTCCTCGTTGTCAGGCAACAGAAGTAAAAGATCCGACCGGAGCAGGAGACGCCTATCGTGCGGGCTTGATGAAAGCCTATTTGCTTGGATTATCGACTGAACAAATGGGGCGCATTGCTACCACGTGTGCCGTATATGCCATTGAACACCATGGTACTCAAGAACACCAATATTCAATGGATGAATTTCGAAAACGGTATCAAGAAAATTATGAAGAAACGTGTCCATTATAATGAATACATATATCTATAATACTATGAGCGGATGAGACGATTACTTGTCTGGAGCTTTTTATTTCAATATAATAGCGTAAGCGTGTATTGAAATAAAAAGCATAGAAATAATGAATATT
>DATDUS010000173.1:0-2694 GCA_035290285.1 Patescibacteria group bacterium | reverse complement strand
AGAAGAACTGTTACAGCACTTGCAAGATCTGGGTGTTCATATTGTATATGTAACACTTCATGTAGGGTTGGGTACATTTTTGCCAGTGAAAGTAGAAGATACCAATAAACATCAGATGCATGCTGAATATGCAATTGTTTCTTCGGAAACAACCCGCACAATCAATGAAGCAAAACAACAAGGACGACGTATTATTGCTGTTGGTACCACGTCTGTTCGTACACTGGAATCATTCTCGCAGAACGGGCATGTGCAACCAGGCGAAAAGTGGACAAATATTTTTATTACTCCAGGTTACCAATTTCAATGTGTAGATGGTATGATTACCAATTTTCATTTACCAAAATCAACACTGTTTATGTTGGTGTGCTCCTTTGCTGGCACAGAGTTTATGAAACGCGCTTATGCAGAGGCTATAGAAAATCAGTATCGCTTTTACAGCTTTGGCGATGGAATGCTGATTGTTTAGTAGCCGCGTTTTACGGTAACGCCCGTATAATAATAGTAAAGAATTTGCTTCCAATCCCAACCGCGTTCGGCAAAATAACGCGCACCTTCACCGCTCATTCCAACTCCATGGCCGTAGAGTGCCATGCCACTACAACAGGGGTCAGGAACAGATTTTGCCCATGAATAATCACCATTCCATACTTCGCTCCAGGCACGTGTTCTGCCATCGGAATGTGAAAAATATGGCGCAATAATTGGGGTGTCATCATAGGTAATTACTTGATGCGTTGTTGCGCGCTGTGCAGCAACAACCAGCGGTGCACGTTTGGTATAGTTTGCTCCTTTATAGACCTGGCTGTTTGCTGTTGCATCTAAACAATAGGGTTCACCAGGAAATTTTGAACAATGTAAAATATTGTAATAGGCGTAAGTACGTGCAGCAGTAAGCAGTGCTTGAATATATTCTACATTTGTTTCACCGCCGGTTTCTGCAATACCACGGATATATCGTTCCAGACCAATTTCATTCACTAATAATGGTTTTTGAGATTTTTCAGAATACACTATGCGAATACTGTTATAAAATGTATTGTCATTTAATTCCAAGTTCCACGCAGGCCTAAGTTCCAAATTGATTACGTGAACTGTTTTATCTGCACGAATTGGAGTAATACGTATAGGTTGCGATGACCGGAGTAACTTTTTTCCCTCTTTCCCATAGGTTATTTCATAGACACCGTTAGTGTACTGTACACTCACCACTGCATTTTTTTTGCGGACAAGTAATACTTTTTTATCTGTTTCAACCACATATTTTCCATCTGACGTAAATTGTGTTGGCTGCAGAGCATCGCTTACGAGTACCTTCATGACGGGATTTTTTGGTCGCTTTACCGTTATTTTTTTTGCATGGGTTTGCAACGGTAAAACGAATATACATATGCTTATCAGTATACTTGTACACACTAGAGTAGAGATGTGGAGAGTTGATTTGAAGCATTTCATAGAAAGAAAGTATATCAAAATTGGATCATATTGTCCACTGGAAATGAGTACAATGTGCTAGAGTTACCTGTATTTACAGATGAGTATTTTTTTGCTATCATTAAATAAATATGGGCAAGAAAAAATTGGAACAAAAATCACTGTATAAAAGCAGTTCTGTGGAAAATCATGAACAAAAAGAGCGTAATAAAAAGGAATTTTCTGAAGAAATTATTCAAGAAAGTAGAACGCTGGAACGAGTCATAGATATTGAATATGAATTTCTCCCATCAAATCATCCAGTGTCTATATATTTGAATGAGCGTATACGAGATTTATTTCCAAATGAAACTCTGACAATAAAAATCACCAATTGCGAAACAGCACCGAATGCTCTATCACTTGCAACCGGAACCATCATTGTCACCAGAGGATTGTTAGAGACGCTCAAAACACAAGATGAAGTAGATGTTATACTTGCACATGAAGCAATTCATTATACACGCCGGCATGTTGCTGTTATAGAAGAAACAGTACACGATTTGGTAGAACGCATTCAACACCCTGCCAAAGAAACACTGGCGCAAGGCGTTCGCTTGTTAGGACAGAAACGTTTTTCTGAATGGGAAGCAGATTTACGTTCGTTATTAGAAGCAACAAAAGGAAAAATTAATCCTGCGGCTGCGCGGTCTGCCATGTTGCGGCTGGAGGAATATGCAAAAGAACAAACAGGAGTACAGAATAAAAGAGATATAGAGCACGATGGATTGATTGATCGTGTTGTCAACATTGGAGCATTAAGCCAATTGATTGATTTTGAAAGTACGAGCCAGCAACAACAACCCTTTCCAAAAGAGGTGGAAAAATATGTACGCACGAAGCATCGCCCTGGGTTGTATGAACGGTTTATAGCAGCATCGACTGATACAATGCCCGAAATTGCACGAGAGTTGCCAGTTGGAAATTTGTTATTCGTATTGCGTCATTTGCAAGCAGACACATCACGTCAAGATATTAAAAAGAAATTTTCTACAGAGGCTATTTTGAAAATAGTACAACAAAAATTACAGCAAGCATTTCCTCATCAAAAAGAGAGTGCTGAATTTGTCATGCATCAATTATTAGAATGCGTCGTTGGTGTACAAACAGAAGAGGCAGAAGGGACAGCATATGAAGCATATATGCAAAGCATTGATCCGCTGGAAACAGAAAAAGCATTACGAGGAAAATTGCGTTTATTGGACAAGAAAACAACGGAAC
>DATDUS010000172.1:0-2061 GCA_035290285.1 Patescibacteria group bacterium | reverse complement strand
TTTTTCAAAAGCCAAAATACTGGTGGCTTCTTTTTTCATCCGCTACGTTGGCTTGTAGATAATTTTATTCATATAGAACAGCTTACTATTCATGCTCCAGGCAGCAGTATTATTGACCGAATATTTTTTGTGCTGTTTATTCCATTACTGATAGGGATCTATTGGCACTTGCCAAAAGTGTATACAGTGTATGCTCTTGCCGTGGGTCTGCTACCTGCGCTGTTTGGAAATGTAATGTCATTTCCACGCTATCTCATCATTATATTCCCCTTCTATATACTACTTGCTCTTCGCTACCACAAACACTACCTGTGGCTTGCACTCCCTATGAGTGTAGTACAAATTATTTTACTGAGTATTCATTCCCTCGCTTTTTGGATAGCATAACTCCATTCTTGCCAATGCATATACGTTCGATATACTACCAGTATCTATGCAAAAAATAGGAGCACATGTTTCAGCAGCAGGGGGAGTCAGCAACGCACCGATTCACGCCTTTGAGGAGGGGTGTGAAACATTTCAATTTTTCGTTGCCTCACCACAAACATATGTTACCCGGCCGTGTTCTGAAAAAGAAGTGCAACTATTTAAACAACACTGCAAAAAATACAAATTCACAAAAACATTTGTTCATGCTGCCTATTTAATTAATCTCGCATCGCCTCATAACCGAATTCGGTATGGTTCTATCAACTTACTTCGAAAAGGGTTAGAAGAATGCGCACGTCTTGGAGTGACTGCGATGATGTTTCACCTCGGTTCAGCAAATGGGTGTGCCTCAAAAAAAACTGCACTCATCACGGCTACCGAATCACTCAATAAAGTATTAGAAAAATACACAGGAAAAACAAAACTCCTCATTGAAAATGCAGCTGGTGCTGGCGCAACACTGGGCGTGACATTTGAAGAAATTGGAACAGTAATAAAAAAAGTAAAACAACAAACCCATATTGGCATGTGTCTCGACACGCAACACGCGTTTGCTTCAGGGTATGATTGGCGCACCACAGAAGGTACCAACAAAGCACTCCGAGAATTATCAAAACAGGTTGGCATGAAACGCGTGCTGGTGATTCATGCAAACGATTCAAAAGTAGATTGTGGAACGAATCGTGATCGTCATGAACATATTGGTAAAGGATTTATTGGAAAACAAGGTTTGTACAATCTTCTTCACCATCCAAAATTAAAAAATATTCCATTCATTCTGGAAACACCGAACGATCTAAAGCGTCATATCGATATCGTAACACTCAAACATCTTCGAGACGACACATAATTTTTTATTGTATATCAGAAAGTCGAGTAGCCAAAAATGGCACAAGCATTTCATCTGGTGACAAACCTCCGTGTGTTCCCAAAAACCATACCTTTTTCCCCAGTGTGTGCTCATACCAAATGGTTCGGCTGTTTTTAGGGAGAACCAAAATATCGCCAATTCTTTTTTGAAATTGTGCGTGTGCTCGCCCTTTTCCAAACAACCCGCGTTTTACTGCTGCTTCTGTTGTAAGGATCATTGCTGCATCTCCCAACGCGTCACGAAGCGCTCTTATCGCTTGTTCAAGCTTACCCTCTTGAATTGCTAAAAATACATCTCGCGCACTTCCCCATGGCAAAATTCTGCGATCCTTTGTACTCAAACGAAAATATGATTCAATTTCTGGGTATGCATTCAAGTATATTGTTTCCTGTGGGTGAATAGAAATATGCCCATGATCTGCGGTGAAAAACAATAGAACATCGTGGGCTTTGGAAGAATCCATTTTTTGTACAAACTCCTGCTGAAGCAGGCGAGAAATATTTTGCAGTTCTGCTGCGTATTGTTCTGAATGAGGTCCGTAGGAGTGTGCCATTTGGTCAATGGTGTGCCAATATACATAAAAATATGCAGATCCTGGTGTTGATTTAATTTTATTGCGAAGATTTACCAGCATGTCAGAAAAATTCACACAGGAAAGTGTTGTGCTTCCTTTTTGAGTGATTCGTGCATATGCTCCCTTGACATATGTATGAAAAATAAACGTAAACGATGGTATACGAGCATGTTTCAAAATATCGTAA
>DATDUS010000171.1:0-2822 GCA_035290285.1 Patescibacteria group bacterium | reverse complement strand
AGCAACCGTCTGAGCAACCAAACGAACCAACCACAAATAATAACGAGACGACACAAGAACCAACACCAACGTCAACATCGACAAGCAGTGCAACTCCCACTCCTTCTGTGCCACCGAAAAATATCAACTCATCAAATTCTGTAAATACAGAAATGGCAAATAGTGAAGAAATCATCACAAATCTCGAATTGATTTCAAATGAACTTTCACTCGCATTAGATCAAATCGAAAAACAAGAAGCTGAACTTGCTGCGGTGAACGAACTGGTTGCCTCTTCACAATCTGATACCTCTACATTATTGAGTAGTATTTCATCGTTATGAGCCGTCTCTTTCATTACATACAACTTGCTCTCTGCACGATAATGCTCATAGCAGCTCCGGTGAGTGTATTTGCCGCTCCAAATAGAGTATTGGAAATGCCTACAACACAAAAAACGCCAGAAGCAAAAGCTGATGCAGTACAGCAAGCATTTCTTGAACAAACACGCACTCGTATTAATACAGCCATTACGAACGTATTGAACGGCTTAGGTGCTCGAGAACAAAAAATTCGAAATGACAATCGTCTTTCGGAACAGCGGAAAACAGAATTATTAGGTGACACACAACAACTGCGTTCATTTTTACTTTCGCAACAAGAAATCATTCGTTCTGCAAAAACCATTGAAGAGTTAAAAAATAATGGCGGACAAATTCGCCAATTCATGCAAAATAAGCAAACAAAACTACAACAACAACGAGATGTATTACAAACTCAAGTGACTGATTATAAAAATCAGACACAATCTATTGGAACGAAAATGTTCGATAAGCTCAATATTGTTCAAAAACAACTGCAAGAAGAAGGAACAGATACCACCACACTCAATACACTAGTCGAACGTTTCAAAAATACGATGAATGCGCTACCCACGTCTCGTACTGCTTCTCAAACAATTCAAGATGCAAAAAATATCGCAAATAATATTATAAGCGAAGTGCGTCGTTTGCTGAATAAGTAAGCAAAAATCTATACGGTTTGTTCGCCCACACAAAGCCGGCATAATGTACGCCAATCCGTGGTGTGGCTTTAATATTCTTTTTGTAAACTGTCTTGCCTGCATCTTCAATCCACAAACCGGTTTTTGTGGTTGCTGGTGTTGTGTTGAATGCTTTTGTAATGCCAAGGTATTTGGTCACTCGCGCAGGGCCAATGATATCAATCCCCTGTGAAGTTTTGACACCGCGTATAAGAACAGCAGCAGGATACCCCACTTCGCCGGTTACAATGTTCAGCATATAATGCATGCCATATACAAGATACACATACCACACACCAGCCGGGCCAAACATCACCGCTGTTCGTGGTGTAAGGCCTTTTGATGCATGTGATGCTTTGTCGTTTGGGCCATCATATGCTTCTACTTCGGTAATCATAGCACGCTGTTCTTTACCTCGCGTTTTACACACCAACACTTTCCCAAGTAATTCCTTTGCAACGCAAAGAGTATTGCGCTCAAACAAAGCAGGCTGAAGTATATGTGGCTTATTTTTTCTACTTGCACTCATACGTACACGTAAATTATATGTATGCTACCGAAGCATTCCTCCCCACATATACTGATCAAACGAAGGAGACAAATATCTCCCAATCAAACGAGTGGCGTTCAATTTAGCATGCTGTGCCAATGTATTCAATTTTCTTTCATCACTTTTTGTTGGAGTTTCTTTTACTTCTACTGCTATTTCTGTATTCAGCACAAAATCAATTTCTTTCCCTGTTTTGAGAGCGTAATACCGAACATTACCGAAAGAACGTAATTGATGATACACGGCATTTTCAAATGCACACCCACTATCAACATCTACTAACATGCGCAACAATCCATTGTCACAAAAATACACTTTTTGCGCCTTCACAATTTCTCGGTCAACATTGTGTGTAAATACCGAGACGCGAGAAATAAGATATGTTTTCTCAAATAAATCAACATAATTGCGAACAGTAATGCGAGAAGCCCCAACGACACTGGCGAGTTTGGAATAATCGAGTCGTGTACCCGTGCGAGAAGCAAGAGCCTTCATGAGTTGATGAATAAAGCGTTCATTTCGAAAATCGCTTAATGTACGAATATCAATATTAATATAGGAATTGATAATATCAGAGAGAATATCTTCCTTTACTGAATTCACTTTAGCCAACACGACTTCTGGAAATCCACCATACAAAATATATTCTTCATAATATGACTTTAACCGTTCATATTCTGCCGGCTGAATAGGTGTAGAAAGTATATTATTTAGTGTTGTTGGTTGGTGTGGCACTTCTTTGAATGTAAGAAATTCACTAAACTGTAACGGAAACAATTCAAAAATTTTTTTTCGACCGGCCAGTGATTCTGTAAACAACTGTTTAATATAGTATGAGCTTGAACCAGTGAGAATCCATTTAATATCATAGTGATCATACAAATATTTTACTGCGCTCGGTAATTCTTTCACGAGTTGAATTTCATCAAGAGCAATATAGGCACGTTCAGTAAAGCGCAATCCTTGTTGTTCTAATGTGCGGATAATGTTATCGTAATTTTTTTCAGAGAATAATTCGCGCTGATCAATCCGTTCTAAATCAATATATAAAACATTTTGTGAAGGAGCCTCTTTGAGCAACTGCTTTACGATGGTTGTTTTCCCTGTGCGCCGCATTCCTGTTAATACCGTAACCGTTTTCTGACTGAGATGTTCTTTTAATTGAGGATAGATGCTTCTAGGATACATAGACCATAAAGAATTACTATTTGTATAGTATTATTATACATTTAGTAATACTTTTTGTCAATA
>DATDUS010000170.1:0-3437 GCA_035290285.1 Patescibacteria group bacterium | reverse complement strand
AAAATCTATTTCATGTTGATATACCTTTTTTGTATCCCGTAATTCTTGATAGGCTGCTCTCATTTCATTACTGCGAAACGCTTGTAACCCAAACCGTTCTGGATGTTTGACAATCTCTCGATCAATTTCTTCTTTTGTTTTTGGGGTTTCTGCATTGCTGGACACCACTGTATGATTGAGAAGATCAATTTCTCCAATACGTCCGCCAATTTCTTTTCCTAATTGTTGTTGCAATGGTAATAACACATCCGGTGAAAAAGATGTGAGTTGATCTTGTATTGAGCTCTGAGATGGGTTTTGAGTAAAAAATGATTCATCATTTGTTGCAATCGCTTGATGAGCATGTTCCCGATCTGTTTGTAATATGTTTTGTGCTGCTTTCATGGATTGTTGTTCAGGAGTCCATGGCTGCTCTGCGGGATTCTTTTTTTCTTGAGGAGTCCGAAGCAGCGATCGAATATCTTCTAAACGAGCATAAATATAATCGAGCCGATTTCGCATTTCTGCTTTTTTTGTTGGCCAAACAAATATTTTTAATAGATCTTTTTCTTTTGAATGTGCTTCTTGTGCATACTGTTCATATCGTTGTTCTAATTCTGCACGTGTCAACAACCGCAACTCTTCTGAAATGGGCGATCTTTCTTCTGTTGGTTGTTCGACGCGCTGTATTTCCTCTCGTGTAATTTTTCCCCTCCGTTTCCAAGGCAATTCCATGTGTTTTTTTGTAATTATGTTATTATGAGCATATAAGTCGCACTATATGATAGCATGCTCATGCCTATTAATCAAGACCATTTACACCATTTTTTTCTATGATTTTTTATCCTCACATTGAAAAATTCGATCCAACGATTGCAAACGCACTCAAAAATGAGTTGCAACGACAAGAACAAACTCTGGAACTCATTGCTTCAGAAAATTTTGTTTCCCCGGCAGTGTTAGAGGCACTCGGTTCTATTGCAACGAACAAATATGCCGAAGGCTACCCGGGCCGAAGGTATTATGGCGGGAACCAATATATTGATATTATTGAACAAACCGCAATAGACCGTGCCAAAAAATTGTTCCACGCAGAACATGCAAACGTTCAGCCGCTTTCTGGTGCGCCCATGAACCTGGCTGCGTATTCAGCACTTGCAAAACCAGGCGACACTATTTTAGGCATGGATCTTTCGCATGGCGGACACTTAACACACGGCCACCCTATCACTTTTTCTGCAAAAGTATATAATTTTGTACGCTATGCATGCAACCCAGAAACCGGTGAAATTGATTATGCCGCATTGCGAGAAATAGCATTAAAAGAAAAACCAAAAATTGTGCTTGCTGGTTTTTCTGCCTATTCCAGGGAACTCGATTACGAAAAAATTCATGCAATTGCACAAGAAGTGGGGGCGTTGAGTATGATGGACATGGCACATATTAGCGGTTTGGTTGCAGGCGGTGCGTTAAAAAACCCGGTTCCAATTTTTGATGTGGTTACAACCACAACGCACAAAACATTGCGTGGTCCACGCGGTGGCATGATTTTATGCAAACAGCAGTTTGCAAAACAAATTGATAAAGCGGTATTCCCTGGTTTACAAGGCGGCCCTCACCAAAACCAAATTACAGCCCTTGCTGTTGCATTAAAAGAAGCCATGCAACCGGAATTTAAAACCTATGCAGCACAGGTTATACGCAATGCGGCTATGTTATGCGAAACTGTGCGTGCTGGAGGTTTACGCATTTTATTTGGCGGAACAGATAACCACCTTATTCTTGCAGATGTCACCCCTCTTGGCTTAAGCGGGCATGAAGCAGAAACTCTATTAGATTCTGCTCATATTACCGTAAACAAAAACATGATCCCACATGACCCGCGAAAACCGCTTGACCCTTCTGGCATTCGCCTCGGTACTCCAGCCCTGACTACACGTGGCATGAAAGAACCAGAAATGCGATTGATCGGCAATACTATTATTTCCTTACTCAAAAACCCTCAAAACGAAACAACTATCCAAAATACAAAAAAATTGGTTGCCACTCTCACAACCCAATTTCCACTATATCAATAATATTTTTTAAACAATCGTTTGATCCTGTGCGGTATGTTCTGTCGCTGGCTTTTTTTTTGTGACAGTGCCTAATGACTGATCTCTATCTTTATTCAAAGCGGCCAATTCTGCTTTGGCTTGTTGTCGCGCTCTATGCATTCGAACTTTTGCCCAAGAAGGGCGCTGCCCCTTTAAAGCAGAAATATCTTTTAAATCCATTCCTCCACTATATAAATTAAATATTTCTTGATCCACTGCTGCTATACGTCCCCAAATCTTCTGTACTTGTTGTAGACTTTCTGCATCGGCTAATCGATCATAAGGATCAGTATAATCAGTATCTGGTAAATTTTCGACAATTTGTCCTAATGCATGAGAATTGGGATCATCTAAACAGATTTCCCGATGACTTTTGTCTTTCCGAAAAAAGGTATACACCTCATTTATAGCGATCCTGCCAATCCAAGAAGAAAAAGATGAATCACCATGAAACTGATCTATTTTTTCAAAAACTCGTAAAAAAACATCTTGTGTAATGTCTTTTGCAATTGCTTCATTCTGTACTTTTCCAATGACACCAGAAAAAATTCGATCATAATACCGCCGCATTAATTGATCAAAGGCAGCACGATGACCCTCCTTACAACGCGCCACTAATTGTTGATCTGTTTCTGTATGTTGTGGTTCAATGCGCTTTTGGAAAGATTTTCGATCAAGACTTCTTGTCATATAGTAAAAATAATTATTATATATAATACTCTATTTTCAAGAAAAAATCAAGCCTTTCCATGACACATTTTTTTTGATAAGGTAATGCATATGACCACACACATTACAAAAATTCTGAATGGCAAAGGGCTTGCGGCAAAAATTCGACTGCAACTCAAAGCAAAAATAGCAAATTCTAAATATCAACCGGGCTTAGCGGTGATTCTCGTAGGACAGGATCCAGCGTCACACATGTACGTAAACTTCAAAACACAAGCTTCACAAGAAGTGGGAATGTATTTAGAAACAGTTGAATTTGACGAAGATATTACAGAAAAAAAATTACTCAAAACTATTGATAAACTGAATAAGAATAAACATATTCACGGCATTTTAATACAGCTACCACTGCCCGAACACATTGATCAATTTCGCGTGCTTAGCGCGATTGATCCGTATAAAGACGTTGACGGATTCCATCCGGAAAATGTCGGGTGGCTTTCCGTCGGACACCCTCGGCTCATGCCAGCAACTGTGCGCGGCATTTGGACACTGGTGCAATCAACACGTGTTGATATAAAAGGAAAGCATGTGGTCATGGTCGGTGCAAGCAATATTGTAGGGAAACCAACAGCGCAACTGTTTTTAAACCACGGCGCAACGGTAACGATTTGTCATAAACTCACACAGAAT
>DATDUS010000169.1:0-3504 GCA_035290285.1 Patescibacteria group bacterium | reverse complement strand
CTTTTCAACTGCATCGACACGCACACCCAATTCCTTTAAAGAATGCAAATATGTTTCACCATCGCTTCCAACACAACTCAGTAACATCGGCGTTTCTTCTAATAACACCATGTTATACGCAATATTCCCTCCTGTTCCACCTCGCATTTCAGACAATTTATTAATTTGAAAAGACACATTTAATGAGTGAATTTTATCTGGCAAAATATGTTCTTTAAAATACCCAGGAAAATTCATAATGCGATCGTATGCAATGGAGCCATGAATGATGATGTTCATAATGTATTTTCTATTATCCGTTTATTTAAAAAAATACCGCTTGTTTCAATAGCGGATTATGATATAGTGCATACTGTTTTGATGCCATTTCGATGAAGATGCAGAAGCTTTTTAATGGTGTGTACTTCTTCTACTCCATTCCACTCAGTAAGAACAATGGTGTCTTCGTCGCATCCTTTCACTGTGCTTAAGAATTCCAAACAACTAATACACGGGTGCAGTGTGAGTGTGGTTGTATCTTGTGGCTCCCCAACAATTGCCAATGCTACTACTTTACTACTGCCATACGATTTTGCGGCACCAACAGCGATGCGTTCTGCACACATTTTTTCACCCGGATTTACGGGTTTGAGGTTACAGCCCCGATATATAGAATACTCTTTTGTTTTTGAATTCCAAGCAAGAGCAGCTGCGCCTACTTTATAATTGCGGTAAGAATCAGCAAACTCACGCGCTGTTTGCGCTTCTTTGAGAAGTTCGTTTTTATGCTGCAAAAAAGCAACGTGTTGAGTATTTTTTGTCACAAAAAAATGTTAATACCGCAATGAATAATACATGATTTTCTGCAAAAAAACAAGTCTTACATGGGGTGCTCCCTATTTTTCACTTCTTTGTTTCTGAATTGCTGCATTGATAAACCCAATAAATAAGGGATGTGGATGAAGAGGACGTGATAAAAATTCTGGGTGAAATTGGGTTCCAACAAACCATGGATGGTTCTGAAGCTCAATAATTTCTACTAACTGCTGTTGTGGATTTATGCCAGAAACAATAAGGCCTGCTTTTTCTAATTGTTCAATATACTCATTATTAAACTCATACCGATGACGGTGGCGTTCATTGATTACTAACTGTTTGTATGCCTGATATGTTTTGGTGCCTTTCATAAGTTTACATTCATATGCACCTAAACGCATCGTGCCTCCGTAATGTTTTTCTTCAATATTTTTCTTCTGATGCGGATTTACAATAATAATCGGGTGTTTTGGATGTTCATCAATTTCAACCGTATGTGCACCGCGTAATCCTGCAATATGTCGCGCCACCTCAACGCATGCAAGTTGCATACCATAACATAAACCAAAGTAGGGAATGTGATGTGTACGAACATACTGAATTGCTGCAATTTTTCCTTCTACACCACGAAAACCAAATCCACCAGGAATGAGTATTCCGTCACATTGAGTAAGTTCTTTTACTGTCCGTTTATCCTTTTCATATACTTCCGGATCGAGCCACTGCAGTGTAATTTGCCTTTTATGGTACCAGGCAGCATGTTTCAAGGCCTCTATAACAGAAAGATAGGAATCTGTAAGCATGTATTCTCCTGTATGAAAATATTTTCCTACAATGCCTATGGTAACGCTTTGCTTTGCTGTTGTAATAGTAGTGCAAAGCCGTTCGAATTGACGTAAACGATTTTTTTGAGGTACAACTTTGCGTGGAAGTAAATGTAACTGCTTGAGCAGTTTATTACTCATGTGTTCTTCTTCCAATATAGCAGGAACCGCATAAATGGTTGATACATCAGGAGCAGGAATAATATGGTCAGCAGCAACATTACAATAAGAAGCTAATTTTTCTCTTCGCACCTCATCTAATTTTTTTTCTGCCCGGGCTATAAGAAAATCAGGCTGTACACCTACTTCGTTCAATAAACGAACAGCATGTTGCGTTGGTTTTGTTTTCATTTCCCCCACATTAGAAGGAATAGGTAAATATCCAACCAATAGTATTGCTACATCATGTGGCTGTTTCATTTTCATCATACGTGCGGCCTCTAAAAAAAGAATATTTTGATATTCGCCCACGGTTCCACCAATTTCAATAACCACAATATCTGCTGTACTTTTTTGTTGGGCTGTACGAATACGTCCAATAATATTTTCTGGAATATGTGGCACAGCCTCAACACATTTTCCTTTATATTGCAAATTTCGTTCTCGATTAATAACATCTAAATACACCCGGCCTGTAGTCATATAATTTGCTGTAAGAATGTTTTCACCAATGAACCGCTCATAATTACCTATGTCTTGATCTGTTTCATCTCCGTCTTCTGTCACAAATACTTCTCCATGTTCCGTAGGATTCATGGTACCAGCATCTACATTAATATAGGGGTCTGCTTTCATAGCAGTGACCCGATATCCGCGTGATTGCAAAATAAGGGCAACAGAAGAAGTGGTGACTCCTTTGCCAACAGAAGACATAACTCCTCCCACAACAAAAATATACTTTGGATGTTTCATATACTAGATACCATATCACTATTTTAGAAAAAAAACGAGTGCGCTTGATTGTAGCAGTTTACTCATGTATTGCATATTGTTGATACGCGCTCCAACTGATTCTTCGATATTCTGCTGCTGCTGCTTTTGGGTCCTGCGCTTTATAAATACCACGTCCTACAATAACAACATCTGACCCTGCTGCGATGGCTTGTTCTGGAGTTTGATACTGCTGTTTTAGATGATCTCCACCCTGTGCAAGCTGTATGCCTGGCGTCATGGTCACAAATGCTGGGTGATCAACCAATTTTTTCATACCAATAAATCCAATCACAAAATCGCTATATTGTTGTGCCCACTCGACGGCTGTTTTTGTGTATTCACCAGTAGCTAAATTTCCTTCAGAGCTCATTTCAGCAAGTAACAATGCTGCTCGCCCCTTTGGTAAACCAATTTCCCGCAATCCTTCAATAATACCAGGGCCAGGTACAACGTGAGCATTCACAATATCTGCCCAATCCACAATATGATACATACCACGTGCATATTGCATTTGCACCGTGTTTCCAATGTCAGCAAATTTTCGATCTTCAAATAATAAAAAATGGTGTTTTTGTTTTAGTTCAACCAGCGTATCAATTAAATCTTGAGAGCAATCTTCCACCACATCTATATGCGTTTTTAATATACAAATTTCATCACCTACTGCTTGCACCAAACGGATGAGCTCATGTGCATTCGTAACATCTGCAGCAACCGCAAGGTTCGATTCTTTTTCTACCATGAGTTCAAACAACCGTTTTGTGGTTGGGTTCTTTGTTGCGGAAATACGATCTTCATATTTCATATTTGGTGAGCGTTTAAAAATTCTTGTACAGCTTGATACATGCATTGATCTATCTTATTATGCTTTTTCATTACTTCCAACACTTCACTCATTCCAATAATACTATGTAATGTATATCCACGTTCTTGTAGTTGTTTCTTGCCTCCT
>DATDUS010000168.1:0-3857 GCA_035290285.1 Patescibacteria group bacterium | reverse complement strand
CCTCCTCTCTTATTGTGAGGATTTCTTTTTATTATCTCTGCGTCAGTCAAATACACAGGTTAAAAAAAACCAACCATCATTAAGGCAAAGACAAATACGGTTATTGCGACGATACCTCTCATATAATAAAATAATTATACTATATAATTACTATAACTTAAAATTCATGTCAACTCAATTTTCTCTTTCTTGTACCGTGTGAGCAATTGTTTCAAGAATTCATGTTTTACAACTGTGGCATCAATTGATTTCGGAATAAAAATAATAATAGTAAACTGTACACCATCAGAACCCCACGTATGAAAACGTACAATCGGTTCGCTTACGGCAGTATTCCCACGATACGATGATGATATGGCAGAAGCTACATTTCGTGTTATGTGTTCAACACGTTGCAAATCACTGGTACTATTTACACGTGCTTCAATCGGTACTCCTTTTTCTTTTCGAGATAAATCATGATTCACAATAATAGATGAAGCGAGTCTGGAATTTGGCACAATAGTAACACGCTTAGCATCATCAACTATAACTGTATTACTCCACGTAATATCGCGAATTTTTCCTCGTTGTCCACTTTCTAAAGTAATGTAATCACCCGGTTGTAATTTTTGCGAAGCGGCAATATGTAAACCAGAAAATACATTATCTAAAAGAGGACGTATAGCAAGAGCAAGCGCTAAACCACCAATACCAAACGCCGTTAATAATGGAGTGATAGAAATGCCCAAATAACGCAAAATAATAAGACCTGACACAATTGAAATGACAGCACGGATAACATTTGTAAATACTGACAAAGAAGGAAGTACATTTTTTTGACGCACATATACATGAATCAGCCCAATAACAAAACGTGAACAAAATACTGCAGACGATACCACAATCATGATAAATAAAAAATTATTGAGCAATGCCATCATCTGGAATGGTACAGAGATTCGAGGGAGAGAAATGTACAGTACCAATAAACCACACCATACAGTAATCATGCCACGAATTGAGCGAATAAAAATAGTAATACCTTCAATCTGAATGCGTTGCGCCATATGACGCAATCGATGAAACAAGATGTATTCAATGAGTATTCCAATAAGTAATCCAGCAATAATAGAAAGGGGCAAAATAAACCAGGAAGTTTGCATAAATGAAAACATAGTATACAGTTCTTATCGCACTTATCCGTAACATATATATTGTATAGCAAAAGTGATACATTGAAAACTATCAATGTTCTTGTTTGATACAAAATACTGCAGAACGTACAAAAAAAAGAAAAAAAATTCTTATGTTTCTTATGTTTCCCTTATACTTGTCTTACTATGATGTGAAAGATATGAAATATCTTTATTTGAGTATAGCATTTTTCGTTATTACAGTTCCGCTACGTGTTATTGCGCAAATTAATACAAATTACGATATTGCACTTGGTAGACGTGATCTCATTGAGATTGTTGTGTCTCTTATTAATCTTCTGTTGTCTATACTTGCGCTTTTTTCAGTTATCATGATCATCATTGGAGGTCTGATGTGGTTAACATCTGCCGGCAATGAAGAAAAAGCAAAGAAAGCACGAATACTTCTTCGCAATGCATTAGTAGGTGTTATTATTATTTTATCTTCCTGGGCAATGGTGACGTGGTTTTTAGATACCTTTGGAAGTGTCACAAATACTCCGGTGATATAATACTGTTATTTTAATAAATTTGAAAATTTCAGTGTAACTTTTTTTTCGTTTTGTCTCACAGTAGAAAGGAATAATGCACGTTGGATATTAAATTTTAATTTCCATTCTTCTAATTGATTTGATTTGATTTCAGGAGAATTTTCTCGAATGAACATACGTGTAGTTGAAAAATATACTATTTAGATAAAATCACTTTTACAATTACCGTAGAGTTATGATTTGTACCTATATTATAAGAAAAATTCGGATGCACTGTATAGAAATAGTGCTAATATTTTCTTGTATTTTTTATACAATTTGTCCAAGGTTCAGCTTACAAATACAGTGAATTGATTATAATAAAAAATGTTGAAAAAGGATTTTGCATCCCAATCCAATAAGAACAAAAGCTGCAATAAATTCAAACGGATCAGACAAACGTTCAGGAATACGTGTAGCAAAACGCATGCCAATAAACGACAACACCGATGTAATGATGCCAATGATACTAATAGTAACAAAGATATGCGAGGATACTGTCGGCAATGCAAGCCCCACAGCAAATGCATCTATACTAGTTGCAATAGCAAGTAAAAAAATTGATATCAATCTTAATTGCGTAACGTGCGTGTGTGTTTGCCCTCGTTTTTTATACGCATCATATAAAGAGAGAAAACCAACCCCTGCCAATAAAATAAATGAAATCCAATGATCTAATACCAAAATATAGCGTGAAAACGTTGTGCTCAATACAAAGCCAAATGCAGGCATGCCAGCTTGAAACAAACCAAACACAAGAGCAATAAGCACCATAATAACTGAAGAAAGCTTTGTGCGCTCCCGAATCCCTAACGTAATTGAAATAACAAAACAATCTACGGCAAGCGAAAATGCAAGCAAAACATCTGTCACATGGTGATATTATAAAATTATGGTAGTATTATAACACATTAATACGTATGATGATATCAAAAAAAATCTATCAATTCGCAGCACGAGTGGTGCTTGCATATCTGCGGCTATTTGCACGCATATCATTGCGTATATATACGCCTACTATTATTGGTATTGCTGGTGCTGTTGGCAAAACATCAACCAAACATGCTCTCTATGCAATGCTGAAAGACAAGGCGTCTACTACTATTCTTCCAGGAAATTCTGAAACTGGTATACCGCTTGGTATCCTTGGAATACCCATTGCTGGATATGGATATGGTAACTGGATACGTGTACTTTTTAAAGCTCCTTTCGGAATATTCCACTTACGCAACTCCCGTATTCAATACCTGATTGCCGAAATGGGAACAGATGCGCCCTATCCTCCAAAAAACATGAGCTTTTTACTTTCCATTATCAAACCGCACATTGCATTATTTTTAAATGTCACTCCTACTCATATTGCTTTCTTTGAACAAGCAGTAAAAGATAGCTGTCAAAATAAAACTAAAGCTGCATTGCAAATTATGGCCGAAGAAGATGGAAAAATCATTACTGCTTCTCATTGCAAGGTAGGTATTTATAATGCAGACAACACCTATATTCATGCTGTTATGGAACAATTTCGATCATCCAATTCGGCAAACGAAATCCCAGTGCTTCAAACATTTGGTCGTGATGAAACCAATACTATCTCGTATGCTCATCACACTATTTCTTCTACCAACACCCGATTTGAATACATGCTCTCTATTGATGAAAAAAAAATTGCTCTCGCACTTGTTTTTCGTAATACCATACTGCCTATAGAGTATCGTGAATTATTTGCCGCAGTTTTGTTGACTGGTCTTCAGTTGCATATCCCTATTCCAGAAATGTGTACCGCAATAGAACATAATTTTTCTCTACCAAAGGGACGCTCCTCCGTATTTTGTGGTATAAACAATTCTACTATTATTGACTCATCTTATAATTCTTCACCAGCAGCAATGCATGCATTTCTTACGCTTACACATGAATTAAAACAACAACACCAATCTCCACTTATTGTTGTGTGTGGTGATATGAATGAACTTGGTGGAGAAGCAGAAGCAGCACATATGGAAATTGCACGTCATATATTTACAGTAGCTGACGAATGTTATTGTACAGGACCGCTGACACGGCAGTATATTATGCCGCTCCTTACTTCCCTCAATAAAAAAGAGCCGCATCTTCAACACCTAGAATGGAGCGAAAATGCAAAAAAAATTGG
>DATDUS010000167.1:0-14639 GCA_035290285.1 Patescibacteria group bacterium | reverse complement strand
AAGGAGCTATTTCTAAAGACGTTGCTCAAAGTTATATGGCAAACCCAACAACACTTGAGCACATTACTACTACATAAACTCTGAATACAGTGGCGTAATATCTACAGTATCTATAGTGTGTTCAACAAGCGGTGCCCGATGTAATGCTGGAAGAGCATCCTCATACAATGGTTGTTCTGTTTGATAAAAAATTCCTGTTGCAATACGTTCATCCCACTCACGAGCCCGCTCCATTGCTTGCTGTTTATTTGTTTTATCGTATGTACTGTCTTCTTCTAACTTGTAGACTCGAGATTTGAAAAAGTCGTATGTATTGATTTTGTTAAACGTCACGCATGGTTGTAATACATCAATCAGAGCAAATCCACGATGTTTCATTCCTTCTAAAATCAATGTGTGCAGATGCTTAATGTCTCCAGCAAATCCGCGCGCAATAAAACTGATACCATCAGAAGCAAGTGCAAGTATGATGGGGTTCACTGGTGTTTCTACAGCGCCGTAAGGAGAAGAAGAGGTGGCAGTTCCTGGCGCTGTTGTTGGAGAATATTGTCCTTTGGTGAGCCCATACACTTGATTATTGTGTACAATATATGTCATGTTCAAATTTCTGCGCATCGTGTGCATGAAGTGTTCCATGCCAATACCATATCCATCGCCATCTCCGCTGATCGCAACAACATTGAGTGTGTGATTGGCAAAATGCACACCTGTAGCAATAGGCAGTGTGCGACCATGAATACCTTCAAAACCATAGGAATTAATATAGTGCGATATTTTTCCAGAACAACCAATACCAGACACAACATACGTTTCATCAAGCGAACGCTTCAAAGCAACAAGCGCCTTTTTTACACCCATTAATACACCAAAATCTCCACAGCCAGGACACCAGTTTGGCGTTTGATTAGTTTGTGTATCAAGAAGAGAAATGCTCATAATAATTTTTTTGCTTTAGCAAGTAATGCCTCAGGATAAAATGGCCGACCACCATAACTGCGCACATGTGCATCCATATGGATTCCTGCTTGTTCTTTGAGCCAACCTTCAAACTGACCCAACTTATTTCCTTCTACGCAGAGAGTTTTCTTTGTTTGCTTGAATGCATCAATAACTGCTGTGATTGGCAGAGGATCAATATACACAAAATGTAAATAATTGACAGAAAAATTCTGTTGTTGTGCGAGACGTACAGTTTCAAGAGCAGGTAATTTCGTTGAACCAAAACCAACAATGGTCACATCAGCATTCTTTGGACCATACAATACTGGAGCTTTTGCATCCTGTTCAATACATGTTTGCATTTTTTGGAACCGCTTATCATTTTGCTTGATGGTTTCCTGCTCATCTTCTGTTGTGTGGCCATATTCATCATGCTCATACGAGGACGAAAGATACGCTCCATTCTGCATTCCAGGAAGAGTACGCGGAGAAATACCATCTTCTGTGTATGCATGGCGTTTAAATGAACCGTTTTCTCTGACGATTTCTTTTTGTGGAATAATCTTTCCTCGATGAATTTTTAATTGCTTTTCATCAAACAATGGGATGGATTGCCAAGATTCCTGAACATATTTATCAACAATAATGATCACCGGTGTTTGATATTTTTCTGCTAAATTAAATGCTTCAAATGTCATATAAAAACATTCTTCTACATCTCCGGGCGCTAACACAATACGCGGAAATTCTCCTTGAGAAGCATGCAGAGCAAAACGCAAATCACCTTGTGAAGTCCAAGTGGGTAAACCCGTTGAGGGCCCTGGACGCTGCCCCAGAACTACCACCACTGGCACTTCAGCAATCCCTGCCATACCCAGCGCTTCAACCATGAGTGCAAATCCGCCACCTGATGTTGCTGTCATGGCACGAACGCCTGCAGCACCTGCTCCAATTGCCATATTAATTGCTGCAATTTCATCTTCTGTATGTTTTACGACAATATTCATGACACGCTCCTGCTTTGAAAGATACCCTAAAATATCTGAAGAAGGAGTCATCGGGTATGCTGCATACAATTTCATGCCAGCCTTTAATGCGCCAAGTGCAATGGCTGTGTTACCAGAAACAATCAGTTGCTTTTTTGGTTGCTTTTGGGATTGTAGACGATGGGCAAACTGCTCATATTTCCCTTTCACCGCATCATAACCTGCTTTTGTGAGAGCAATGTTTAACTCAGTAACTTTTGGTTTTTTTGTCCCAAACCAATCGCGTATTACCTCTTCTACTATTTCCCATGGATACCTTAAAAGCGCAAATGACGCTCCAACTCCAACAATGTTTCGGCCGACTGTACCAGACTGATGTTCTTTTACCATACGACTCATTTCTACCGGAACCCATACTATTTCTTTGTCTGCCGCCGTTGGTGCTTGTTCCTTAAAATCATGCGGGTCAAAAATAACAGCAGAACCGGAAATAAGTTCATCTGCATGCAATTCTACGGTTTCTTTATTTAACGCAACGAGAACATGCACATCATGCAGTTGGGAAGTTGCTTGTTTTTCATTAATAACAACTTGATAGGTATTATGTCCTCCTCGAATGAGTGAAGGATACTCGGGGTACGCAAATGTTTTTAAGCCCCCACGTGCGCAAATTCGCGAAAAAATAAGACCAGTTGTGGCAATACCAAATCCTGCAGCTCCTCCAATTTTCCATTGACATTTGTTTAATTGCATGTGAATAAGTATATCAGAAAAGTTATAGGTGCGCTATAATATACATCTAATACTCTATATGGATCATCACACATCGTCTATTACAAAAAAACAACGTACTGAGCAAGAATATTATAATTCCCTCGTTCATAAAAAATGGGATAATAAATCGTTAACAGTTGATATCATAGAGCCACCTTTTGCTTGGTATAGTGGAGACTTATTTGATGCAGCAAAGCAGTACATGGGGAACCTGCAAGGAAAAACAGTGCTAGAAATTGGGTGTAACAATGGAGAGTTAAGCGTATGGTTTGCCAAAAATGACGCAATAGTCTATGGAATTGATATTTCTGATGAAAGCATTCGCATTGCAGAAAAACGTTCAAAAGAAAATAGAACAGAAAAACAAACACATTTTGCTGTTGCACCTGGAGAAAAAACTCCATACAATGACAATTTTTTTGATATTGTGTTTATTAATGTTTCGTTGCACCACTTAGTAGTTAATGAGGCAATGCGTGAAATAAAACGTATATTGAAGCCAAACGGATCATTTATAGCTGTTGAACCGTTTGTCTTTTCCAAAACGATTCAACGTATTCGAACATCGAAACTTGTTACAAAGCTGTATCCAGTTCGCCAAGAAACTCCTACAGAACGTATCCTGGTTTCTGATGATTTAGAACTCATACAAAAAAGTTTTTCTGATATTGAGTATCAACCGTATCGTATTTTTAGTCCATTTATTTATAAAATCCAACCGCTGTTTACATTTCTTGCCAATACATTTTGGAAAAGTGAAAAAGATGAAGAATTGCGTCGTAGAAAAGCAAACAGAACATTTCAAAAAATGGATGAGCATATACTACACACACTTCCATTTTTAAAGTTTTTATCCCGCTACATTGTGTTTCGTGCAACCAATCATAAAATATAAGAGCTATTTTTCTCAAAACACATTGTATCTGAGGTATTGTATTTTTTATGCATGAGCGATGCTCGCATACAAACATACAATACCTACTATACCAATAGTATTATTCGTACCAAATTTTAAAACATCATTCCGGCAGCAATTTCAATGTTTGCTCCATTAATGCATTCATTCTCTTCTTTGAGAAGAAATAAAAGTGTTCGAATAATATCTGCATATTTTATTGTTGTGCCAGTGGGAGTTTTTGGCTTCATCACAGATGATTCCAAAATGCCTGGAGAAATCATGTTCACGGTAATATGATATGGTGCATTCTCAAATGCCAGTTGCTGCGTGAGCATATGTAAACCGGTTTTTGCAATATAATACGGGGTAGTATTTGATCGCTTTTTTATTTTGTTCAAACCAACCGATCCAAAATGAACCATGCGTCCACTTCGCTGTTTACGCATATATGGCAATACTGCATTTGAAAGATAAAATGCCGCATCAAGATTTGAGGCGATCACATCATGCCACTCTTCTGTAGTTGTTTGTGCAAGTGATTTGTAGATAAAATTTCCAACAATATGCACTACCACATCAATGCGTTTGTACCGTTGTATAACAAGACGAATCATGCGTTGTACTTCTGATGCATTGCGAAGATCAACAGATATCATCGACGACTCTGGTTGAAATGTACGTACAATACGCAGTGTTTTTTCTGCTGCTTCTGTACTGGTGAAAAAATGAAGCACAACAATATATCCCTGTTCTGCAAGCGTTTTTGCCATTGTTGCGCCAAGCCCTTTTGCAGCACCAGTCACCAGTGCGATGGGTTGTTGTTTCATATACTGATATATAAATAAATGACGGAACTTGTATGCTCCGTCAATTATTGTACTCTCTCTATTTGAATATACAACTTAATGGGCGCTCTCAATAGTGACATCACCATCAATTTGACATTGGCAAGCTAAGCGTTGACCAGGCTCTGCACCCATGGCAGCAAGTGTTTCTTTTTCTTGATCCGTTGGATCAGATACATTGTCTTCTCCCTCAACAATATTGACTAAACAGGTGCCACAAACACCCTGCTCACATCCAAATGGAATGCTTGAGCCTTCTGCTTGCGCAACCTCTTTTAAGTTCGATCCGACCTCAGCATCTACTTCAAGGTCGTCATCTTTAAAACGTACTTTTGGCATGTTCGTCCTTTTATTTTTTTAATACTTTTTTCATTACGTCCCTAATAATAACACGCTATTTTTTTGACGCAAGTTTCAATTTGTGGGTGCAGGGGGATTCGAACCCTCGACCAATTGCTTAAGAGGCAACTGCTCTAACCAGCTGAGCTATGCACCCATGTGCGCCCGCCAGGGATCGAACCCAGAACCTCGTGGTCCGAAGCCACGCACTCTATCCAATTGAGCTACGGGCGCTCATGTGCATGATCTATCATATTTTCTTTTTCCTTTTTCGTCAATAAAAAACAACTGTGGGTTTATTCTTGAATAAAAATACTTCTCAATTTATTTTTTATTCTGCTTGAACGTTTTTCAAAGCGTCTTTAAGATTCTTGCCTGCCTTAAACTTCGGAATAATCACTGCGTGCACTTGAATGCGTTCATCCGGTTTTTGTGGGTTGACGCCCATACGTGCGCTGCGAAATTTCGGCATAAATGTTCCAAACCCAGCTAAAGTGACCTCTTCTCGATTGACGAGCGTGTCTTTTACCACTTCAACAAATGCTTCTAAAAAATCTTCTGCTTGCTTTTTTGATAAGCCGGTGCGTTCCGAAATGGTTTCGGCGAGTTTTACTTTATTCATATATACCTCCTTTGGTTAATAGAACTACTATCAGTATATTATAATCGTATTTTTTGGTCAATTCTCAGGATACTTCGTGCCTTTTTTGTTTGTGTATCTATATCTACCAATACACCGGATGCCATGACTTCTGCCGGGTGCTTTGGCGGTTCTAAACTGATTTTTTGTTGATGCGCAATTTTTTGAATAACCAACTTTTTATCCATTCCCAATGAAGAATCAACTGCTCCTGTCATACCTATATCAGTAATATATGCAGTGCCACCTGGTTGAATTTGTTCATCTGCTGTTTGTACATGCGTATGAGTGCCTACTACAATCGAAGCTCGTCCATCCACATACCATCCAAATGCTCGTTTTTCACCAGTAAGTTCTGCATGCAAGTCAACAATAGTAATTGCATTTTTTCCATACAGCTCATAGAAAGAATCAAACGTCACGAAAGGCGATTCAAATTCTCCGGGAGTATAGAGTTGGCCAAATAAATTGAGAATACCTACAGAAACAGCACCGCATTGTTTTACAAGATATCGTCTTCCTGGCTGTTCTTTTGAACTATTTGCTGGAACGATAATATCATCCGGATTGGTTGCAAGATATGCAATGCCCTTCCCATTTTTCCAAATATGATTGCCAGAAGTAAAAACATCCACTCCAGCATCACGTAATTCTGTAATTGTTTCTGGTGTAATACCATATCCGTGAGCAAGATTTTCTACATTCGCAATAACAAGATCGACATGATGTTGTTTGCGCAACTGTGGCACTACATATTTCAAAGCCGCCCTCCCAGGGCGGCCGATCACATCACCAAATAAAAGAATATGCATATAGTTGGTTATCGTGCATATTCTATAATACGCATTTCACGAATAACAGTAACCTTGATTTCTCCAGGATATTTCAATTCTTGTTCAATTTTTAACGCCACATTACGTGCTAATTCATGCGCTGCATAATCATCAATTTTTCCCGGCTCAACAAATACGCGCACTTCTCGACCCGCTTGAATGGCATAGACTTTTTGTACTCCTTCAAAACTCTTTGCGGTATCTTCTAATTCTTCAAGCCGTTGAACGTACTGTTCATAAGAATCTTTACGTGCACCAGGACGACCACCAGAAATACAATCTGCTACTTTCACAATAACTGCCGCAATCGTTGGAGGATAATCATCATGATGACAAAAAGCTGCATCAGAAAGCTCTTTACTAAATCCAAATTTATTTCCAATATCACGGCCAATTTCTGGGTGCGTTCCTTGAATGTCATGATCCAATGCTTTCCCAATATCATGAAACAACCCGGCTTTTCGACAGAGTGCAACATCTGCTCCCAATTCTTCAGCAATAAGCGCAGAAAGAAATGACACCTCAATAGAATGGCGTAACACGTTTTGACCATAACTCGTGCGATAACGCAGTCGACCTAATATTTGTGTAAGTTTTGGATCAATGCCTGCAATTCCTGCCTCATATAATGCTTCTTCACCTGCGCGACGAATTTCTCCGGATAACTCTTTCTTTACAATTTCTATAACTTCTTCAATACGGGCTGGATGAATACGACCATCATCCATTAATTTTTCTAAGGCGCGTTTTGCCAGATGCCGTCGAATCGGCGAAAACGCAGAAATCAAAATGGATTCCGGAGTATCATCAACAATCACTTCAACGCCGGTTAATTCCTCAATGCGTTTAATGTTGCGTCCTTCGCGACCAATAATACGCCCTTTCATTTCATCAGAAGGTAGTGCAATAACAGTAGAGGTCGTATCAGAAGCATGTGACATGCTGCAGCGTTGAATAGCATCTATTAAAATACGACGTGCTTTTTCGTCATAAATTTCGCTTGATTCTTGTTCCAGTTTTTTCACTCGGGACATCAACGCCTCGCCCATGCGTTTTTCAACATTTTTTAATAATACTTCTTTGGCTCGCTCTGTATCTAACCCGGCCACTTGTTCTAATTTTGCTAATTGTTCTTTTTTAACATCAACAATTTCCTTGCGTAAACCTTCAATTTCTTCAGCTTTTTTCTGAAGCACTTCTTTTTTCTGTTCTAAAGTCAACAATTTTTGGTCAAACATACTTTCGCGCTTCTCTAAACGCTGTTGTGTACTTTGAATTTCTGTACGACGCTTCTGTTCTTCAATTTTTGCTTCATCAATAATGTTAATTGCTTTTTCTTTTGCAGCAAGCAATAATTCTTGCTGCTTTGTCTTCGCCTCCTTTAACGTATTCTCTGCCTTCATTTCTGCTGAATTCTGATTCATTGAAGCTTTGACATGCCGCAAAAACCACCCGCAAAAAAAACCAATAATGAGGGCAATCACAAAAATAATAAAATCCATATATATTCTCAATAGATGAATTTGATATCATGTGTAACAAAAGACTCTGATGACTATCTCGCCATTCTGATCAAAAACTTCAATTGCATTTTAGAGAAATACTGCATAGATAGACTGTGCATAAAGAAAAAAGAAAGTCATACACATCTTTCGCTTCAACTGATACCGAATACTCATCCTTAATAGTTAAGTGTGCATTTATCAGTGTATACAACTCCTCGTACGTGGTCAAGCATATCAATATGGTAGCAGTACGTGAGATACATAAAACTCATAAACAAAGGGTTTCGTATATCTTAATAAGGAAAATTTTCTACTCGAAAATTAAGAGGGCACATATTCAACCATTGTTGCACCATCAATACCAAGAGCATATGATGCTCGTTTTCCTTGTTGCATTATTTCAATAAATCGACGATTTTCCATTCCTGAGCTTCCAATCGTAAATGCAACGGTATCATCAGGAATGTCTTTCAATCGAGCAAAACACGGTAAACGTAACTGTTTGTTTTCGCTTACACGAATAACAATTTTTTTTCCCACACGAAATTTAATTTCTTCTGGTAATATATTTGTTTTCAAATTGCCAAAAGAATCCACCCAACAAATGGCAAGAGGCATGTCTGCAAATTTAGAATACGTTTGGTACGGCAGTTTTTTTCCGCTCATCAGTGCTGCGGCAAGACGTGGGAGATAATCTAAACTGCGAAATTGTGTGTGAATAATGCGTTTTTGAGTTTCTTTATCGAGCTCCATATGAGGAACAACAGTAGGAATATCATACACTTTGACACGAAGTTTCTTCTGTAACAATTTCTGCAACAAGCTTAATGTATATCCATCAACTGTTGAAAATATATCTACATTTCCAACTTTTACCCAGCCAAATGGTGTACCGTTCGGCCATTGTTTTGCTTTACCGTGTCTCGGTGCGACGTTTGCAAGAATAATGCCCGGATTTCCATCATACGCATCAATAATATCAACAAGATTGATAGCAGCTTCCAAATCCGCCCCTTCCAACGCACTAGTGACACCAACAAACACGACATTACTTCCAGGAAAATAAGTAGAAACACGCGCCTTTAAGCGACCTTGCGTATTATCATCTCGACAATCGGTGATATACGTAATGGGGAGAGTTGAACGATAAACCATATCGTTGTTATTTATTTAATAATTTTATCAATAATGCCATAACGTTTCGCTTCTTCTGCATTCATAAAGAAATCTCGATCTGTGTCTTTTTCAATACGTTCAAGCGGTTGCTCTGTGTGTTTCACTAAAATTTTATTTAATCGATCTTTTACCCGTAAAATATGTTCTGCGGCAATTTTAATATCTGCTGCTTGCCCTTCAGTACCACCCATGACTTGATGAATCATTACTTCTGCATTGGGGAGCGTAAATCGTTTTCCTTTTTCACCGGCAGCAAGAAGAATAGCACCCATTGAAGCTGCAATACCAACACAAATGGTAGAAACATGTGGTTTGATGTATTGCATAGTATCATAAATAGCCAAACCGGATGTTACTGAGCCTCCAGGAGAATTAATGTACAGTTTAATATCTTTCTCATCGTCTTGTGATTCTAAAAATAATAGCTGTGCAATAATAGTATTTGCTACACCATCATCAATGGGGGAACCTAAAAAAATAATACGTTCCTTGAGCAAACGAGAGTAAATATCGTATGCTCGCTCTCCATAATTCGATTTTTCAATAACAGTAGGAATTAAATAGTTATTTTTTATTGTAGACATGTGTTGTAGTTAGTGGTTCAATACTCCATTGGCCTTGAGCATGCTTCAGTTGTCCGCAAATGGTAAAACCTGCTGCTTTTTTGTGGCCACCTCCACCTAATAGCATAGCAAATTTTGAGACATCAATCAATGGGTGTGTCGTTCGAAAACTTCCCTTTATCATTCCTTTTTCTATTTCCGATAACACGAGCACTGCTTTTGCATCTATTTGGTCATCTAAAGAATTTAAAAAATTTGCAACACCGTTGATGGCTTCCTCAGGTGCTCCACACTCTTCCAAATCTTTTTGAGTAATAATAGTAATAACAATACCAGAGGAATTCGCACGCAAACGCTCTAATGCGCGTCCCCATAATTTTAAGGTAGCAATCGAGCGATTTTGGAATACACGTTTGGTAATGTTTTGCATGTTTGCTCCTTTTGCAAGCAATTTCGATGCAGCGCTCACTGCAGATGCGCTTGTAGCTAAATTGGTAAATCCGCCGGTGTCAGTCATAAGTCCTGTGAGTAAACAGGTAGCCATGTGTTTATTTAACGCGTTGATAGAATGCAAAAGATCATGAACAATTTCACAGGTGGAGGAAGCAGTGGTTACTACTAAATTATGATTCCCAAAATGAGCATTCGTTGTATGATGATCAATATTGATAATGGTAAAATTATGTGAAAGCATATCAACATAATCTGCAATACCACTATATTTTAAATCACCCGCATCAAACACAATAAGCAGATCAAATTGTGCTTTTTCCGGCTGCCAGTGCGCGATATCTGTAGAAACCTTTTCTTTCCCGGGCAGAAAATGTAAGTTTCCTGGCAATTCGTCAATACAAAAACAGGTGTGTGATTTTTTAATCACATCCAAATAATGTGCCATTGCTAAACAAGAGCCAGCTGTGTCTCCATCCGGTCGTTTATGCATGACTAGCATCACATGCTTTGACCGATCAATAGCAGTAAATATTTGTTTATATATTTCTTTGTCTGTCTCCATCATAAAATGTGCCCCTTTTTTAAGGGAACAACACAGTATATCTCCTCTATTTTCATTGTCAAGCCCTTTTCACACTACTACTTTTTTTCGTTTTCATCTTTATGCTTAAGACGATCGATAACATCATATAAATGATGAGCTTTAATTTGAGATTCATCAAACTGAAAATGAAGATGCGGGGTAAATTTTATTTGTAACCGACTACCCAATATCTTCTGAATCAGTCCTCTGCATCGTTCGATCTGGTGAATAGTAGAAACACGCCGATTGTCTGGAAGAACGGTCACTAATATTTTTGCATTTCTTAAATCACGATCTGTTTCAACTTTTGTCACCGTAACAAACACATCAAGTGGCAGTTCAATTTCTCTTGCTATAATCTCTGAAACAAGCCGATGAATCTGCGCGTTAACTTTACGCATGCGTTCCATTCCCATACTCGTTTTTATGCTAATGTCCGTTCGTGTTCTTCTGCTTCGTATGCTTCTACAGTATCACCCACCAAAATAGTAGCAGTGCCATCAATACGTAAACCACATTCACTTCCAGAAGTTACTTCTCCCACATTTTTCTTCTCTTTTTGTAATTGCGTGATAGTTCCTTCGGCAATCATTGTGCCTTTGCGAAGAATTTTTACCGGAGTTTTCTGTTTCATCACACCTTCTTCTACGCGACCACCAACAACCATATGAGATGGTGCTGCACGAAAAACCGCAAGCACACGTAACGTACCAATTTTATTATATGATACTTCTTTCTTTAATAATTTTTGTAATTCAACTTTTACTTCATCAATCAATTTATAGATAACAGTGTATCGTTTAATGGGCACTGCCTCATCACGCGCAAACTTATCTGCACCTGCTGAAGCACTCACGTGAAATCCAATCACTAATGCATGTGTTGTTTTTGCTAGAGCAATATCATTTTCTGAAATACTTCCCAATCCTTTTTGAATCACATCAAGACCCACCTCTTTATGTTGAATAGCATGTAATGATTGCACAATCGCTTCCAATGAACCAAGTGTATCAGCGCGCAACACAATCGGAAGAGTATTCTTATCTGCGTCTTCTGTTTTTCGTTGTGTTTTCAAAAAAGAAAATGAATTATATGCTTTCACATTCTGTTTTAAAATTTTTCGGTCATGTACTACTTGTAAAATATCACCGACAATCGGTGCTTTCTTTAAACCTAATACTTGCACCGGCATAGAAGGTTCGGCTGTTTTTACCTCTTTACCTTGCCAATCTTGCATAGAGCGTACCCTTCCTGGAATTGCACCAATTTGTACAATATCACCAATGTGCAACGTACCATTTTGAATGAGCACTGTTGCTACAGGTCCAGTATGTTTGTCGACGTGTGCTTCAATAATGGTGCCAACCATTTTTCCTTTTGGGTTTGCTGTAATGGATTCCTTATCCATTTCTGTCACTAACAATAAGGTATCCAGTAATTCATCAATTTTTTGATTATTTTTTGCACTAATAGGAACACAAATCGTTTTACCACCATATTCCTCTGGAATCACGTTTAATTCAGATAATTCTTTTTTTACTCGCTCAATATCGGCACCCTCCTTATCAATTTTATTAATCGCAACAATAAATGGCAGCTTTGCTTCTTCCATAATATGAATTGATTCGATCGTCTGTGGTTTAATACCATCGTCTGCTGCAACCACCAAAATAGCAATGTCGGCAACTCGTGCCCCACGTGAACGCATGGTGGTAAATGCTTCATGACCAGGAGTATCAATAAAAGTAATTAACTGATTATTTCGAATAGTTTGATATGCGCCAATATGTTGCGTAATACCACCAGATTCTTTTGCGATTACATTGGTCTTGCGAATCGCATCTAATAACGTTGTTTTTCCGTGATCAACATGACCCATAATAACCACAACAGGAGGGCGAGATTGCATGGTGGTTTTTTCTTCTTGTGCGAGCACTTGTGAAACTAACTCAGCACGCACTGCAAGAGTATCTATTTGTTCTTTTTCCAAAGAAAGTTGCGGAGTATACCCAATATCCTCAGCAATGATTGCTGCTGTTTCGTAATCCAATTTTTCATTAATCGTTGCCATAATGCCATTTTGCATGAGAATAGCAATGACATCAGCAACACGTTTGTGCAATAAATCAGCAAAATCTTTTACTGTAATTTTTTCAGGAAGAGATAATACAGGCTTTTCCTCTTGCGATGTTATTTCTTGTTTTTTTTGCTCATCAACTTGCGCTCCAAAAATGCTTTTTTTGTTTTCTGCACGACGCTTTTGTTTAATGGCATCAATAATTCTGACGGCAACACGATCATCAATTTTTACTGCTCTTTCGCCAACACTAAATCCGAGTTCTTTTACCAAAGTAAAAAACTCATCCTTTGTCATTTTTAATTCTCGATATAATTCACTTACATTCATAACTATCACAATATCTACATTCCCATCACTTGTCAATTATAAAACCCTATTGTTTCGCGGGTTCTGCCACAGAACGCGGATTATTCAAACAATCTGCTTCGACCAACAATCAATTTTAATGCAGAGGAAATACAATTCACTTCACAAGGAGTGTGCAGCGGGGTAACCCCATCTGCCAGGAGATGAACAGGAGCGTCATCAGAAGAGGTGAGGGAAATATGTTGAGCTAAAAAAACACTTTGTTTTTCCTTTACTGCTTTTTTTAATGGAAAAAAATGTGTCATGTTTGGTGGTACGACTCGAACTTCCAGTTTTCCATCGTGCGCTGAAGAGAAGTGTACAGGATCGTTTTCTACAATATTGCCAAGATTCAATATCTCAATACCATTTTCAGCATGAAGAGATTGAATGGAAAAAAGATGATCACACCGAACAATCAATTGTTGCTGTCGATCGGTTGGCACCAGTGCACCAAGAAAAAATGATGATCCAACACGACCTACATCTACTGTTTTATACAAACGCTGAGAAATAACTGTACAGGCATCTTCGCCACAATCAATTCCTAATACTCGTGCAAATTGTGAATGAGATACAATAGGAATAAACCCTAATGCAACTTGGTGAGGTGCAACAATATTGACTGCTTGTGCGAATGTATGATCATCTCCTACTACAATGACGGTGTGTGCACCTTGTTTGATACCATTTTCCAACAGCTCACGCATGTTTTTAAAAATAGAAATACGTTCGGTTCGCCCATGAATACCAAGATCTGTTAACCGCGTTTCAATAGTATTACGCAGTGTATCATGTCGTTTTTCTAGTGCGCACTTGTCAAAAAAGTAAAAATACATATTCTACGCTTTCCATATGTGCATCCTTTTATGATTGTTGTTTCACCGTAGGTACCGCGTTTGCCTCTTTGTTTTCTCCTGTTGTGCATTGACCTTGCAATACTGCGCCGCTTTCTATGCCAATATTTTTTGCAACAAGATCGCCGTATACATGTGCAGAGGCATGAAGTTGAATATCACTGACGGCTTTCAAATTTCCCCGTACTTCACCGGCAATGTCCATAGATTGCGCTTGCATATCTGCTTGAATTTTTGCATCTTTCCCGACCGTAATATTCTTGCTCGTCACGACTTTTCCGACAAGTTGTCCTTCAATAATGATGTTGTCATCACTTTGGATAGTACCCTCTACTTTTACGGTAGATCCAATAATTGTTTTTGATGCGGTAGGTTGTGCACCGTGCGTTACTTCTGTTTCTTTTGTAAATAAAGCCATAAAATTTATATATTATCTTTCATTCACAGCCTATCGAATTGCTTCATGGTTGTCAAAAGTGAAAAAAACCTCTTTAATATAAACATATTAATCACAGTATCTTATGCAGAAAATACAATTTATCAAACGGGACCTGTTAACTATTCTCCTCCTGATGGTCGTTCTTTTTGCGTTCATGGCGATTCTTGCGTATATTGATTCAATGCAACATATGATCAGTGGGTGGGCAAATGCATTCTATCATTTTCTCCTTCGGTCATAGCTGCATATAGTACGTCCTCGTAGTTCAACGGATAGAACAAGACACTCCTAACGTCTAGATAGAGGTTCAATTCCTCTCGAGGGCACTGGCTCCTATGTGCTTATATATGGGCTCGTAGCTCATCTGGTAGAGCGCGGCATTCG
>DATDUS010000166.1:0-5202 GCA_035290285.1 Patescibacteria group bacterium | reverse complement strand
CAACATTAATTCCCGAGTTAATAAGTATGGGGCAATCCATAACCAATAAAGATTTTGCTGGTGTCAATAAAACTTTGGTACGGTTGCGTAGACAGGGAATTCAGATACCGTTAAAAATTTCCATATTATTAAAAAATATTCACGCTTTATCAAAGTTATCCGAAAAAGCTGGAATAATATTATAAATATAACAATCAATCATGCCAGCTAAAATTCGGGCTTCATGAATTTCTGTTTTCCATAATTCTTACGCCAATGCATGATTTTTACCAATCTGCATATAATTCTTTTTTATCGAAGGTTTGATACAGCGTACCAATAATCCCCTGTAATGCCCCATCACGTTCTTTCCCAAAAAAATCACTGGCTTCTTTTTTATGCATCAACGTAGACTTCAGTTGCGAAATTGCTGGAATCGTATCCTCATACGTTAATCGATATACTGGTTTATGCTTTTGGGGTGGAATCGTCAGTTTGTCTTCATCATATTGCTGCAATAATAACCAGGCATCAGTATAATGAGTAATCACTTCCAATAAACCTGATGATTCCGAGCTGTTTAATTCCTTTGAATGCATCGCTTGTTTAATCAACTCAAGAGCGTGCTCTAAATCGTGTAATTGAGTTTGGGGTAAACGGCGTTTATTAATGGTAAAACCTTTTACTAAATGGTCACGCAAAACACGAGTAGCCCACATACGAAATTGAGTACCTTCTTGTGATTTCACACGGTAACCTACAGAAATAATCACGTCTAAATTGTAAAAATTTGTCTCATATTGCTTACCATCTGCGGCAGTTATCCGGAAATTCCGGATAACTGAATTTTCCTCTAATTCTCCTTCTTGAAACACATTTTTAATGTGTTCATTAATGGTTCTGATATCTTTACCGAATAACTCCGCCATTTGTTTTTGCGTGAGCCACACGGTATCATTTTGCAGCTTTGCCTGCACAGATAATTCTCCCCGTTTGGTTCGATATATAATTATTTCGCCTGTATTTTTTGGCATACGTTTCATATTACTTATCTTATATCCTACTCCGTAGCGGAGCAAGCGGGGTGGTGAAAATAAAAAACGTCCAGAACGGGACGTCACTAATAGTATACTCCTTTTTGCAAAGTGTGACAACGTACACGTACACTTTTTTCATACGAGTATCTATAAATGATATTTGCGAGTAAAAAATAATAAAGATAACAAAGGTAAAACACCTACTATAACAAGTGCAGACCGAATGGAATGATCAGCAATATACCCAATTATTGGATTTAATACAACGAGAAGAAAACGCTGAAACATGGAAATAGAAGATAAAATAGTCGCACGTTGTGGTGAGGGAATAAACGTGTTCATATGTGCAGATAAAAATTCAGAGCGTGTAAGCCCAAAACCGCCGGCAAATACAATAAAGAACACAATCATGTACATGTTCGGAAACACAGCGGTCAGAATAAACGCAACGCTTGTAATGAGCGCTGAGAACACAATAAACAATTTGGCTGAACGAAACCACTTTTCAAAAAAAATAAAGTTTGCTGCAATCAACATTTCAACTGCTACTAACCCAGCATGAACACTACCAAAATACACAATCGGAATACCGTTGTTTGTTAAAAGCAATTGGTATAACCAAATGACAAAGTAAGCAGATGCAGAAACAAGAATGGCGTCACCTACTAATGGACGTAATTCTTTGTGGTGGTATAAATAAGTAAATCCTTTACGCAAAATATCACTATACCGTTTACTTTCAGAAACATTTTGATGTACCGTTAGCTCACGCATCGATAAAGCAATAATAACTGCCACGACGTATGGAATAGCAGTAAAAAGCATTGGTGCATTCAATCCAAAAGAAGAAGCTATCACACCTCCTACAAGTGCAGAAACAAGAATCCCAAACAGCTCAAAGGAATGTGCTCTGCCAAATAACTTCGTGCTCTCCTTCTCTTTTCCTGCTTCTTGAAGAGAGTCATATAATAATGCTTTGTCTGCTCCGGACATCAATGCGATTGCCGCAGCAAACAACACTTCCGCAAGAAGAAACACTCCAAAATGTGGAAACGTTCCATATAATACTGCTGCAATCACTTGTACTGCCGCACCAAGAGCAAGGGAATATTTTCTTCCAAAATAATCAGCAATTGCTCCTGTTGGAATTTCTAAAAGAAAAATCCATAACATGAACCACGATTGTCAAAATGCAACACGTGTCATGGAAATATGCCCCCACTCTGTAAAAAATGGAATAAGTACAGCAGAAAAAAACGCACACCCTTTCAAGAATGAAAAAATATAGTAGCGCCAAATAGTGCTGTTAATAGTCTGTCTATTTACGTTTGATGTATGAGTTTCTTTTGACATAACTATTCATCTCAGCCTTCATCTTCTCCAGTATACACAGAATGTATGCAATTTCCAAACAGAATACTTCATATCTCCTTATTGTTGAAGTAGATGAGCTTTAGTTAGTTGAATATCTATTCAGTAACTCTTGTTAATATAATGATTCCAAATCAAGCGTTTGGTCAATTTCTAATTGATCCACAAATTCTTGATCATGACTTACCACAATAATTGCTCCATCAAAATTATTGAGCGATTCTGCAATAATGGGCAAATGACGAAAATTAATATGATTCGTCGGCTCGTCAAGAATCAGCATTCCAGGCTGTTGTAATACAAAACGAGCATAACAGAGTAACCCCTTTTGCCCTTCAGAAAGCGAACCAATCGGATTTTGCAACAACTCAGAATTCAATAAAAAATGTGCTGCTGCGCCATAAATTTCTTTTTCTCCTCCTTGAACTTGCACTTCTTTTAATGCTTCATACGGCGTTTTCTCAAAATCGAGTCCAGAAAAATCTTGCCGGTAATACCCTACCCGCACATCTTCAGCAATTGTCAATCCAGGCATTTTTTGTGATGCAAGTGCTTCTAACAACGTTGTTTTCCCAATGCCGTTTGGACCAGTAATATGTAAACATTCTTTTCTGCGCAATACAATTTCCACTTCTTTATCCACTGGCATTTCGTTTTGCAAAATAGAAACTGTATTAATACGTACAACTGGATTACTTGTTTCTTCTGCGGGAATAATAAATGGTCTAATTGTTTTATCTTCTTGCCGAACATTCACCATTTGATTTTCTGTATCTTCAATTTCATCACGAAGTTTACTTGCAAGTTTACGCATTTTTCCTCCTTTATGTGAGAAAAAATTAACCTTCTCTTTACGATCAATTAAATTCTGACGAAGTTGTGCATTCTTTCGCTGTTCTCTTTCAATTTGCGCGCTAATTTCTTCCATCACAGCAAAATAGTCTCCAACAAATTGATGTGTTTTATGATTAAACACATCTAAATGAAGGACACCGTGTGTAAATGCATTCAAAAAATTTGCATCATGAGAAATAACAATGGCTGTTTTGTCATATCCAATGAGAAATTCAGTGAGATGATCAATACCTTGCGTATCTAAATTATTGGTGGGCTCGTCGAGCAACAAAATATCCGGGTTCTGGATTAATGCCTGCGCAAGAAGTAACCGTGCTTGTTGACCACCCGATAACCATTCAATGCCTCGATCAGAAGGAATGGATAAATGAACCACTTCTAATACCTGCGCAATACGCCTATCAATGTCGTATTTCTTTTCTTCAAACGCTGCTTCAAAAAATTCTTTGACCGTAAGTTGCAAACATTCTCGTGGCATGACTTGCATGGCCATTCCAATGGTTATTCCATTTTTGATATGAATGGAACCTTCGTCTGGCGTGAGTGCGCCTGTTATTAATTTAAAAATCGTGCTCTTTCCAGCACCATTTTGACCCATAATGGTTATTTTGGCATTCTCACGAATAGAAAAATTCGCCTCATCTAAAATAATTTTTTTGTTATTGTATCGAAATGACGCTTGATCAAATCGAATAATCACATCTCCATGTTCCATATATTCTAAAATTCAAATAAAGAATCTTTCGGGGTTCCCCAAAAGACAGTCTTTGTACACTACTGGTTTTTGCAGACCAAGTCAAGGCACTCAAGCAATATTTTTTATCAATGAGTCGTTGCGCTCACAATTACCTGCCGATCATTCGGGTGAGGGGCACCTATTTCACCTTCTCCAATAATCGCTGTTACATATATACGGTATCTGCCATCAAGCAAACGAATAGGTTGTGGGTCATGCAAAGAAATCGCCGATATATCGGTAAAATCTTCAGCTTGTAATCTCACGCCGGGTTCTTGAATAAATTGTTGATCCTTGTCACTCATAAAACTATAAATTACTCCTTGTCGCATCACCAACGCTCGTACACGACCATCGGGTAATACAATAGATTTTTGATCCACATAACTTTGTCCCCCTCCTCCAAATGTTTCGTCACCAAATATATTTCCTCTATCAAATTGAAATGTCATGCCATTATCTGTAGAGAATGCTCGCCGTACTGAATTTAACCCCATCATATCACCAATGTATAACAATACCACGTTTCCGTTCGCATCATTGTATATGTCATATATGCCCATGCGATGATTGTCAAAAGATTGCAAAGTATAGCGTGCGCCCGCATCTGATGTAAAATCTACTCCATTCGTCGAGCTCATGCTCATAAGCGATTCTTGTTGTTCATCCCAAGTATAAACACGATATGTTCCATCAGGAAGTTTGTGCGCGCGAAATGTGCCATCATCACGTATGCTTTGTTCTCGCAAAAAAATCAAACCGTCTTCGGATGTAGCAATACGTTGGTCATGAGACTGTCCAGATCGATCTTCAAATAATAATGCAATAGAACCGTCAGCATTCAAATGAACGCCCGGATTGGAAGCATCTTCTATTCTGACACCGCTATCTGGGATAAATTGAAGATCTGCGTCCAATGCATCATTCACAGGCGGAGAGTTAAAAAATTCCTGTTCCTGCGTCAATTCGGCTGTACGCAAACATCCTGCTCCAAAATTCGGTAATGCACACAAACAAACTGCACCAATAAAGATGAAAATTTTATTTCTACTGCGTATCTCTTTTGTTTCCTCCATACTATATTCATAGTAGCATTTCATACACATTACACAAGTATCTACTCATTTTATACATATCCAGAAAATAAGGTGAGTAGTATTCTTGTGTAACAATTTTTATGACCATGTGATAATATGAACGTACAAGAATCATTCATCCTTCGCT
>DATDUS010000165.1:0-5617 GCA_035290285.1 Patescibacteria group bacterium | reverse complement strand
AACTTTCTGGTATTTCATTACCAAAAGCTGTTGAAGTTGCACAAGATTATTACATTGTGCCAACGAACGTGAGTGTGCAAAATCAGCAAAATAGTACGCAACGATTTGAATGGGATGTTAAACCAATCGTACACAATTCATTTTCTGTACCAGTTCGAATGACACTTCGTGATGTACCAGATACGGCAGCACGTAGCGCATTGATTATGGATGCAGCAACGCAGCGTGTGTTATGGCAAAAAAATCCTGAGCAGGTGGTTCCTATCGCTTCTATTACAAAACTCATGACCGTATTAGTGTGGTTTGATCATCGGCCAGCAGAAGGTACGAACCATGTATATGCATTTACACCAGAAGATGATACACCGGGAGGAAAAGAACTTGATCTTCCCTACGGAACACCTCTTACTGCAGCAAGTTTGTTGTATGCTAGTTTAATCCCTTCATATAATGATGCGGCAATGGCACTCTCACACACATCAACTCTTTCTTCTGAAGAGTTTGTTGAAACAATGAACGACAAGGCGCGTATACTTGGAATGAAACATACGCAATTTGTTGATCAAACTGGTTTAAACGAACAGAATGTTTCCACTCCCTATGATGTCGCTCTTCTTGCACGAGAAGCATTTCGCCGATCAGATGTGCAAGAAATTACCACCTTGCCAGATAGCGTACAAAAAACAGTCGATGGTCAGCAAGATTTGCGATTTTACACGACAAATAAATTACTTTTTGATGACGATGTGGAAATTATTGCTGGAAAAACAGGGTATATTGAAGAAGCAGGGTACTGTGTCGTGGTACAGGCACGTCACCCGCGCACCAACCGAGATATTATTGTTGTAGTACTTGGTACGGATTCTGATGATGCCCGTTTTGAGGAAGCAAAAAAATTGATTGATTGGACATTTCGTTCTCACCGCTTTTAATAATCAGTGCCTTAATATTTGTATTATTTATGAATTTATTTACTAAACACATTTCTTCTTTTATTCCATTTCTTCAAGTAGTAAAAGAGTATTCTCGAAAAAAGTTTTTTTCTGATCTCATTGCTGGGTTTATTGGTGCCATTTTGGTACTGCCCCAAGGTGTTGCCTTCGCTACCATTGCAGGGCTTCCTCCAGAATACGGGCTATATACAGCTATTGTTCCTGCCATTATTGCTGCACTTTTTGGTTCTTCTTTTCATCTCATTTCCGGACCAACCACTGCTATTTCACTCGTGGTGTTTAGCACAATTAGTCCACTGGCTGCAGTTGGAAGCCCGGAATACATTCAGCTGGTGTTGACCCTTACGTTTGTTGCTGGTCTTTTTCAATTATTGATGGGGATATTTCACTTAGGCACGCTCACGAATTTTGTTTCGCATTCTGTGGTAGTGGGGTTTACTGCAGGTGCAGCTATTTTAATCGCGGCAAGCCAATTAAAAAACGTTTTTGGTATTGATATTTCGCAAGCGGATTCTTTTTACCATACCATAAAAGAGTTAATACTTCATATTCAAGAAATAAATATCTATGCGTTGATTATCGCGCTTACAACCTTGCTCATTGCAATTTATTTTAAAAAAATTACCACAAAAATTCCAGCAATTTTGGTAGCAATGATTGCCGGAAGTGTATTGGCATTTATATTTGATGCAGATGCCCATCATATTAGACTTGTTGGTGCACTCCCACGTAGTCTTCCTCCACTTTCTACACCTGATTTGCATTTTCATACATTACAAAATATGGTTGCCCCAGCTGCTGCAGTAGCTCTTCTTGGTTTAACAGAGGCCGTTTCTATTGCACGTTCCATTGCGACTCGTTCCAATCAACGCATTAATGGTAACCAAGAATTTATTGGCCAAGGGCTTTCAAATATTATTGGAAGTTTTTTTTCCAGTTATGCTTCTTCTGGTTCATTTACCCGAAGCGGATTGAACTATCAATCTGGAGCGAAAACTCCTTTTGCTGGAGTATTTGCGGCAATATTACTCGCATTAATTATTTTATTGATTGCCCCGCTCACTGCCTATTTACCCATTGCTTCTATGGCTGGCATTTTGTTATTAGTGGCATACAAACTCATTGATATGCACCATATTAAAAAAATATTCCAAGTGAGTAAGGCTGAAACCATTGTACTGATTGCAACATTTTGTGCAACGCTCTTTTTAAATTTGGAATTTGCCATTTATGTTGGCGTGTTTCTTTCTTTAGTATTGTATTTGCAACGTACTTCGAAACCACATATTTATTTTCTTACTCCAGATTCAGATCAACCAAAACAGAGGTTGGTAAAAATCAACTCAAAATCACACTTGCAAGAATGTCCACAATTGAAATTTTTGAAAATTGATGGATCTATTTTTTTCGGAGCAGCAAGCCACGTTTCAGACATGTTAGGAAAAATAAATGAACAGCACAAAGGAAATTTAAAACTACTCATTGTGGCAGATACGATACGATTTATTGATATTGCAGGCGCAGAGATGTTAGTTGCTGAAATTCAATCATGGCGCAAAAATGGAAATGATATTTTTTTCTCAGGTATCAGTGATGAAGTATATGCCATACTCCAAAAAGGAGGGTATTTGAAAACGATTGGAAAAGATCATCTGTTTTCTTCCAAGGTAGAAGCGATTAAAGAAATCTATACGCAATGCGATAAGGCAATCTGTAAAAAATGTACAAAGCGCATTTTTTACGAATGCAAACAATAGTATTGAGAAATTTATTCTTGGGAAAGTATTTGAAAAATATATTTTTTTATGGTATACTTATAGTAATATAGACATAACCATTAGATATTTTTTATGGCTCAAAAAACACGTATTGCAATTAATGGATTTGGACGCATTGGAAAAGTAGCGTTCAAAATTGCGTATGAATTTCACAAAAATGAAGTAGAAGTGGTTGCAATTAATGATTTGTGTACAACAGCACAAGCAGCACACGTATTAAAATATGATTCAGTGTATCGCACCTTCCCACACCAGGTGGAATATGGTGATGATTATATGAGCGTGGATGGTGTGCAAGTGAAGAAGTTTACTGAAAAAGATCCGGCCCAATTGCCATGGAAAGATTTAAATATTGATGTGGTATTAGAATGTACAGGAGTATTCACGAACAAAGAAGGGGCAAGTAAGCATTTGACAGGTGGTGCAAAGGCAGTGATCATTTCTGCTCCAGCAAAAGATGGCGACCCGGTTGGAACCTATGTTATGGGCGTAAACCATATGAACCATGATGCAAAAAAAGAGCCTATTATTTCAAATGCTTCGTGTACCACAAATTGTATTGCGCCAGTGATGCAAGTATTGGAAGAATCATTTGGTATTGAAAAAGCAATGATGTCTACAATTCATGGCTATACTGCAGATCAAAATTTAGTAGATGGTATTCATAAAGATCCGCGCCGTGCTCGCAGTGCAGGGCTTAATACGATTCCCACAACAACCGGTGCAGCTATTGCCACCGCATTAACTGTGCCAGAACTTACTGGTATTTTTGACGGTGTTGCTTTCCGTGTGCCAGTACCTGTTGGTTCCTTGAGTGACATTACCGCAATTCTTAAAAAGAACGCCACAAAAGAAGAGGTAAATGACGCACTCACCAAAGCTGCTGGAACAGAACGTTATAAAGGTATTCTTGAAGTAACCAACGATCCGATTGTTTCTACGGATATTATTGGTCGTTCTGTTTCTTCACTTGTTGATTTACAACTCACGAATGTTGTTGCAGGAAATATGGTGAAGGTTGTTGCGTGGTACGATAATGAATATGGCTATTCTCACCGTTTAATTGAGCAAGCTATTAAATTTGGACAAGCACTGCAATAATATAGAGCAATCAATATGTGTAATAATTATTGTAAAAATTACGTATGAAGAATTGTTTTGGTTTTATTAGCACAGTAGCCATCTGTATTGGCTTATTACCTGCAGGAGTATTAGCTGTGACAGAAGTAACTCATACTGCTTCAGTCACCTATACTCTTGAAACACCGGATACTTCATACATAAAAAAGTATTTTAATACCGATATTGCAGTGCGCGAGTATTCTCATAAGATAGATGTAAATCAAGATGGATTTTTTGATGTTCTTCTTGAAGAAGGCATTCTTTTTGGAAGTGATAGTTTACAATCTGCCTATTCTCATGATGATTTGAATACGCGGATTTTGCAAAGTGAGAATTTGGATGGTTCTGGTGAACACATGTATGAAGACATTCGTTTTTTGGCAGATGTGAATGGTGATACATTCGCAGATAATATTCTTGCAAATGGAAAAATATATTTTGGTTCAGAACAACAAAGTGGTGATATCTTTACTGATATGCAAGCCCCAAATGTTACATTCACACACGAGGAAACACAACGAAAAGAATACAATGATTTTGCTGAAGTAGTGCCGATTGCAACTGCAGATATCAACGGCGATGGAATAAGCGATTTATTTATTCGGGTGCTCGTTGCAGATGATGAGTCAGCACATCGATATGTTGGATTGTTCATTGTTTATGGCAGTACAACGTTACCTTCCACTATTGAATTATCTACGGATGCCGATGGATATATTGAATTGGGTAAAAATTCTTATATTGAAGTTCTTAATCTTGGTGACGTGAATAATGATGGATATGAGGATGTTGGAATGATTGTCTCACAAAATGGTGCGCGTCCCAAATACATGCGTATTTATTTTGGTCGGAGACGTTTTGTTAAACGATTTCAAGGCACATTACCAAAAACACCTGTTCGTATTCAAATCCCTCCAGTTAGTTCAACTTCAGAAGCGGGTAAAATAACAGCAGCAGGGGACGTGAATGGTGATGGATTTGATGATCTTATGATGAGTAATCCAGTTGCTGACCGTTCTGCTGTTACAGATGCAGGAAAAGTTTTCATTTTTTTTGGAAAAAAGTCATTTCATAAAAGAACCAGAAAATTAACGAGTGCAAATATTGTTTTGAAAGGCGAATTAAAAAACTCATACGCAGGCATTGATATTGCTCATATTGGCGATGTGAATGCAGATGGTATTGATGATTTGTTAATTGGTTTTGGGACAAATGGTTTATACGTTGATGATGCTGATCGTTTTGCATATATTGTATGGGGGAATAAAAATTGGAACAGAAATCAGCACAAAAATATTGTGCTATCATCGGATACCTATATTCAATTGTCCATGCTAAGCGAAATTTTTGCAACCAGTGTTGGCAATATCAATGGGATTCCGGGCGATGAGTTTGTGGTATACAATTCCATTTATGAACACAATGAAGGAAAAAGTTATATTCTGACATATACAGATCTTCCTACGCAGGAGTAGAATTCTTGACGAGTAGAGTGAAAAAACGTAGAATAATTCTGCGTTTTTTATTTTGGCCCTATCGTCTAACGGTTAGGACACGGCGTTCTCAACGCTGTAATCGGGGTTCGATTCCCCGTGGGGCTACAAGTTCATCATGTAAAATTCTGCTCAGATTCGCCAAGTTCATGGCCTCTACTTCCTTCAACAATTTGCTGGTGACCACAGAGTGCCCACGGCAAAGTTTGTTCAGGCCCGGAGTTGGGCTCCAGAACGGAGATGGCGTCTCGTAATGTCGATGGAGCCAGGT
>DATDUS010000164.1:0-2162 GCA_035290285.1 Patescibacteria group bacterium | reverse complement strand
TCCTGGCTCCATTTTGTGCTCTTTTGGCTGCAAATACTTCACACTTCCTCGACATAGCATGGCTATGCCTCGTCAGTGTTCAGCATTTTCGCACAAAATATCAACAAAATGTCCCTAGAAGAAAGATAATGGACAGGCTCTTACATGACTTATCGTATACGTGAGACATTTTCTCTTCACCATATGTAAAAATTTGGGGTAACAAAACTTTGACAGAACCATTTGCCCATAATTATAATAATTCTATCTGCATGATATAACCACAAACGCAAATATGATAAAACAGAAACGAGTGAAAAAATTTTGGATTGTACTCACAATTGTAACTGTATGTATTATTTTCATGGATGTTGGATTTGTGTTGTATGCGTTACACATAGCAAAAAATAGTTGCTCTAAAAGCTTCATGGATTATGATGTACCAAAGGAATTATATGTTGATCCAAAATATAAAGATCTATTTCCAGAACGTCAATTTGTAAAATACACAAAATACTGCAATCAATCTGATGAGTTAATAGTTAATGAACTCATATTATTTACAGACACTGAAGGAAATATTATTCCAGGAAGGATACTTGAAAAGCAAAGTGATAGTTATTTTGTATTAACACAACATGGGAACATCACCATTCACCGCGATTTAATTATTGCCGATGATTAACATACTCTTATTACAATATTATGCAGTGGAAACACCACCTCAAATATAATCCTCTTCCATCATTATTGCAGAGTGGTTATGAAAATATTGTATATTTTACAAAACGAGATTTGCGCAATGATCCAGTTGATGATATTCGGCACCTCTGGGAACTTCCTGCGGCAAAAAAAATCATATGCAAACATCAAACAGCTTGCGGCGATATTCGAGGCATTTATTAGAATCAATATTCAAATTCTATATTGATATTTCTGGTGATCATGTAAATATTATTGCCAATATGCGCCTTGGTGGGTTTGAAGAAGAAGACTTTTCGTTTACTATTATTGTAAACCAACAAATTGCCAACTCTTTCCGCGCGTGGTTTCACTATATGTAGGATTTTTGCCCCACACAATACAAGCGTGCATAATTGATGAAAACCACCTACTGTAACGGAATCACTGATACAAAACGAATAGGGAGTAAAAAATTCGTCTAAACTATTTTTTTATTTTACTCCCTCCCAAATACCTTTAAACAATTGACGCATATTTTGTGCCATCACTGCATCATAAATTTCAATTAAATAAAACGGATGCTGTTTCGTGAACACCATCACCAAATAATCTCCGGCAACCCATGTGGTGCCAGTAAAGTGTTGACTGTATGGCCAAAATTTCATATGCCTTCGAGGATATTTTTTGCCCATCCCCACTTCAACTTGTGCGTGATTCGTCAGTAAGCGTAATTGTAAATTTGGATCGGCAACTTTTTTCCAAAACCATGCTATTTCTTCTGCAAAATGTTCCACCCAGGTATGGTCTTGAAATCCCCACCAGCTGCCATCACGCGACATAATACTATCATTCCATGTTTTCCATCGACTCCTTGTATAGTGCCGCAACCGATCTTCATCAATAAAAACCATTTTTGGAATAGAATATCGTGTATCTTTGGTAATGCGTTCTAATTCTTTCACTGCCTCGCTGACAATTTTTTCTTTTTGGTAAATGTGTGCTTTTTCTTTATCAACAATAATACGAAGTTGTTGTGGCGGGCGTGCGAGTACATATGTTGTGTTGCTGCCAATATCTTCATACACAACACCGTTTTTTATTAATTCTTTTACAATGGCGTATACCGTTGTGCGGTTGATATTCGTGAGCTTGGAAAGATCTGCATGATTAATTTTTCCCTGTTGCAAAATAGTAAGGTACACATCGGCTTCCTTTTCTGTAAAGCCTAATTCTTGGAGAAGTGTTTGAATCATATACTGAAATTGTACACTGTTGTTATATATATGTCAACACCAAAAATACTTATATTTTACAATATATAATGAATATTTTTAATTTATAATTGTTATATACTCATTGACAATAGCGTTTTTTTACGATATTTTGCTTGGTTCTACAGACACATCCGTTTGTAGATTGTTCCATAAAAATTTTTTTGCAGATCCTGCCGCCTCCGTATCCCATCATGCTCGTAAACTGCGCGTGATGGGATCCCTCCT
>DATDUS010000163.1:0-5228 GCA_035290285.1 Patescibacteria group bacterium | reverse complement strand
TACATAATCCATGTGATTTACACCCATGAAATCGTATAAACGTTCAATGTTCATCCCTGCTGTGTGTGCTCTGCTTATGATAGTAGGAACACTGTGTACTTTTCCATTGATACAACGTGCGCAAGCGGAAACGCCTCGCGAGCAATCAGCACGAGACGTAGTAGAACGTTTGTTTTCTCAACAAAAATTAAAAGCAGAATATCGTTTTGATAAAAATAGTGGGGTAGCAACATTTTTACGAAGTTCGGAAGAAACAGGATTTCCGCTTCAACAACAACCATTCAATAAGCGCCCTCTTGTAGTTGCAGACCAATTTATGGAAGAATATGGCGCATATTTTGGATTGCAAAATACAAAGGAAGAATTGTCATTTCTCAAAGAACAAACAGATACCATCGGCATGAGCCATGTTCGATACAATCAACGATATCAAGGGGTGCCAGTTTTTGGTGGTCAGCTGATTGTGCATGTTGATACAAGTGCCGCGGTTCAATCAGCAAACGGGCATATTGTTCCAAATATTGCTGTTGATACCCAACCAACCATTTTTCGCACCGATGCCATACGCACAGCAGCACAACTCTTTTCTGAGCATTTCAAAACCGATGGTGTAGAGCAAACTTCACCGCAACTTGTTATTTACAATGAAGGAATCTTAAATAACAATGGAACTACTCCCTCACAATTAGCGTGGATGATTGAATTGTTGAATCGATCAATCCGACAAAGTGAAATCTATTTTATTGATGCGCACACTGGCACATTGCTTCGAACAACTTCACGAGTCAAAGAACTCAACAGGAATATTTACGATTGCACTTCTGGTTCGTGTGTTGTTTCGCGTTCAGAAGGAGAAGGGGCTACAAACGTTGATGATGTGGATGCGCTCTATGACATGCTTGGAGATACCCACAATTTTTATGTAGACACATTTGGAAGAAATGGGGCGAACAATGCTGGAGGAATTGGTGATGACAGTTGGTATGGAAGCGCTCTGGAAAATACTGATGGATACACGTACTTAGATTATGAACCATTGTATGGTAGTAGCTGCCCGAATGCATGGTTCGATGGATTTTCTGTAAATTTTTGCCATAACTTAGTTTACCAGGATATTGTCGGTCATGAGTATGGACATGCGATAGAGTACTTTTCCATTCCTGGATTAGGTGAAGATGAAAATTGGTACGATTATAATGGATTTTGGTATCATCAAGAATCTGGAGCACTCAGTGAAGGGTTTGCGGATATTTGGGGGGAAGCAACCGAAAATTATGCTAAAGAACAAGAAGGAAGTGAAAATAATGATTGGTTGCTCGGCGCAGAAACAGGAGCTTCGTGGCTTATTCGCAGCATGAGTGATCCAACCGACTATACCAGTTCACTCACATACACCCCATATCCAGATAGATTTTATAGTGAAAATGTCTACTGTGGTGCTGATGATGCCGAACATGATAATGGTGGGATACATCATAACAACACCATTTTCAGCCATGCAGCATATCTCACAGCTATGGGTGGTGAATTTAATGGTTGTACAATAACTGGCCTTGGGCGTGAAAAAGAAGAAGCAATTTTTTACCGCGCAGAAACAGCATATCTTACATATAACGCAACATTTAACGATGCGTATGATGCATTGATTGCCGCCTGTAACGATTTATATGACGCTGCAGATTGCCGTGAACTCAAAAAAGCGCTTCAGTCTGTAGAACTTGATCAAGCAGGTGCTTGTAGTAATGAACCGGCTGTTGCACCCAGTTGTGAATCATTGGATACTCCTGCAACCGTGACCTCTATTACAACGACTCATGTTGATGGAAGTTATACAATTGGTGAAGCCATAACATTGAATGTTTCATTTTCAAAAAATGTGACATCAACGGGAAATGTCACACTTACACTCGAAACAGGAGCAACAGATAGAACCTGCACCTTTACAGTAACCGATATAAATAATGCCAGTTGTGAATATACGGTGCAAGCAGGAGACACAACAAACGACCTCGATGTTATTTCGATGACTGGCACTATTATTGATGCAGATGGAAATACCTTAAGTTCTCTTGTACCAACAACAGGTCTTGCTGCTCAAAAAGATATTGTGATTGATACCACGGCGCCTGTACTCAGCATCACTTCTCTTACAACAAATGCGTATGTGATTGGAAGTGAAGTAATTACTTTTACTGATGATGAAATGGCAACGCCCGAATGTTCTATTGATGCGGCACATTGGGTATCATGCACAAGTAACGCCACCACATTAAATATGTTGACTGGTTGGAACGAAATGATAGATGGTGTATTGACAGTATCTGTTCATGATACTGATGCAGTTCAAAATATTGGAACAGCAACAGTACAAGTCTATAAAGATACTACTGCTCCCACAGGAAAAATGACAATTAATAAAGGAAAGAAAAAAACCACTAAAAAATATGTCACACTACGCATCACGGCTTCAGATGCTGGAGTGGGGCTTTGGAAAATGCGTTTTTCGAATAACGGAAAAAAGTGGTCTTCGTGGCAAACAATTAAAACTACAAAAAAGAAGTGGGATCTAACGAAAAAAAAGTATGGCGGAACAAAAAAGTATGGCACAAAAAAAGTATACGTACAATTAAAAGACGCATTAGGACATGTTTCAAAACGTAAACGTGATCTAATTATTTATAAAAAAAAGTTATAAGTCACTGTTTCAAAATAATTTACGCATTTCGCACTCATCTTCACGCCATCTTTACCCAAAAAATCTGGCGCAAATCTGAGCACGGACTGCATAAATTATTTTATTACAGTTCCTAATCGTTTTTGTATCCACAAGACATATTCAATATTACCTCCTTTTTTACCAGTAATGGGAGATTCAGAAATTCCTTTTATTTCAAGAGGAAGTTGTGCTAACTCTTGTTGTACCTTTTCTATAATCTGTGGCAAAAATTCTTGCTGCAGTTTTCCAGAACGCAGCTGTGTTTGTTCGGCCTCGTAATGTGGTTTTATGAGTGTAATAACAATACCGTTATTTTTTAAAAGTTCTAGAGCATGCGGAATGATATTTTTTTGACGAGTCCAGCTGGTATCAATAGAAATAAAATCCATTTGTTCCGGTAACTTCACTCGTAATGCATTTGTGCGTTCCATGACTACCACTCGTTCATGATTGCGTAACTTCCAATCCAACACTCCATACCCAGTATCAATAGCATATACTTTTGCTGCATCGTGTTGAAGTAAACAATCCACAAATCCACCTGTACTACAACCAAAATCTGCACATACGGCACCGGCTACATCAATAGGAAATGTATTGAATGCGTGTTCTAGTTTTTTTCCTGCTCGTGAAACAAATTGTTCTAACATATCAAATTTTTTCAATAAAATACTATACAGTTCATCAAGTCACAATATATATAGTATATCACACCTACTCTGCCTTATGGAGTCGAGCAGCTGAAGATGCACATATATACTTTGCCCAAAGATACATAATGGTTGACTCTGCTCCATAATGTGTGCTCACCCCTTGTTCATCCAAACCATCAGCACAGGCATAATGTGAATTTATTAACGTTTGCTTCCAAATATTATTTCCATAAAACCAGTCCATCCATTGTGATGCCTGTACTATCCACTCATTTTTTTTTATTACTTCAAATCCGGCAATATATAACAAGACCATAAATCCGGCATCAATGGGTTGTTGACCATAAATTTCCTTTCGTATTTTATGCACATTTTGAGGAAATTGATTTCCTGGAGGAGATGGAATTGCTCCAATGTAATAATATCTTTCGATTGTTTGCATGCTTCTTTCTATAATGCGTAAAAGTGTTGTTTTATTTCTCTCATGAGGAAATTCGGATACATACTGCAAAAGAGAAAAAGGCAGAACAGGATTTGCATATGTTAAGTGCTCTTCAAACCATTGATAATTCAAACAAAATTTTTTTATGAGTCTAGCTACAAGCTCTCGCGCTTGTTCTTGCTCGCGTAACAATACTTCACCAAACAACATATATGCGAGTGGCCGTATGAACTGTGATTGCAGAATACTGGTATATTGTATTTTTTTTCTGATTTGTTGACAGCGCTCAACCTGAAATTTTTGATTTGTGGCATATGCAAGTGCCCAATATGTTAACCCAAGCGCATCAAGAGAACAGGGATAAATAACAGGCATTTTCTTTGCATCATATACACCCACAAATGTACCATTTCGAAATGCACGTTCAATAAACTGCAAACATATTTGCGCTTGCTTCCATTTTTGATACAAAATAAACACTATCATACCACGTGCAATATCATCGAGTGCATATCCTTCTTTTTTCAAAATACCATCACGTGCTGCATGTTGCCAAATGCCAAAGTCATCTGTTAATTTTTCTAAATACATGGTGTCACACATATTATTTCTGATTGTTATGAATAATAATTCGAAATAAATCAAGATAGCGTTTTGCAACTCGTGGCCACTGCATTGTTTTTCCGAGTATGTATGCATTTTTTCTATATGTCTCATAGAGAGTCATATCTTTTAGCACCATGATTACTGCGCGCGCAATTGCTTCGGCATCACGAAATGGAACTAAAATTCCGTGATCATTTTTTAACATTTCTGCAGCATATACAAAAGGGGTAGAGATACATACTTTTCCAGCACCGAGTGCTTTTGCAAGGGTCCCAGATGTGGGCTGTTGAGGATCAAGGTGTGGAGTAATATATATATCTGCTGCTCTATAATATTCCATTAATTCATCCAAATGGAGAAATCGATCCACCCACACCACTGCCTTTTCTACCTGTTGCTCTTGTACTAATTTTTGAAGATATCGCCGATAGTGCTCATCTTCTCGTTGTAAAATTGTTGGGTGAGTCTGACCAACAATATACAGCCGAACGTCTATTCCGGCTTGTAAAATATGTGGCAGGGCTAAAATTGCATACTCGAATCCCTTACCTGGTCCTAATAATCCCGAAACAAGCATCATATACCGTGAATATACTTGCAATTTTTTCTTTGCTACTGATTGATCATTAAATGTAAAATCTGGAACACCATGATGTACGACAACAGTTTTTTGTGCATCACAACCATATACATCCATGAGTAATTTCCGACCAGTCGAACTCATGGCAATCACTGCACACGATTTTGCAATAATTTTTTCCATAATATGCTGCTGATGTTTGTTTGGTTTTGGAAGAATACTATGAAAACA
>DATDUS010000162.1:0-4386 GCA_035290285.1 Patescibacteria group bacterium | reverse complement strand
CTCCTTATTTGCCTTGAGATATCTCCCAAGATTTGATTCTAATACGTTGTGTTTGGTGTTCATAGTCATATAGAACTACGGTAACACCTTTTATTATCTAACCGACACCCTCTCGGTAACACTTTTTACTATCTAATGCGCATCCTTGATTATTTCGTGTATTTTTTGTATAGTGAATACTATATTGATCAATAGAATGTTTCTATTACTATGGCAATTTCGGAAAGAACAAGAAAAATTATTTACGGAGCCATATTTGTATTAGCGGTGATTGCTATTGCATATTTGTTGTATGTAGTCTTTATTCGTACTCCTGCCCAAGATCCATCCGGGAACGTGAATGGTGTTACTCCGAGCACTTCGGGTTTGCCGAATGTAAACCAAACAACGAATAGAAACCAGAATACCAATGGAAGTGTGCAACCGACGGCAACGCCCGGGATACCCGGAGTAGATACCACGGCATCTGGCGGTCCTACAAAAACGCGTATCCTCACCCCAGATACTTCTGCACAAGATCCGGCATTAAAACAAGATGACGTATTGCATTATTATAACACTACAGATGGTCGGTTTTATACGGTGAATGCCAATGGTGAAAATACGCAATTTTCTGATGCGCAGTTTTATAATGTGGAAAAGGCCACCTGGTCAAAAAAAACCGAAGAAGCTATTTTAGAATTTCCTGATGGTGCAAATATTTACTATGATTTTACCACAGGAAAACAAGTGACATTGCCGAAAGAATTTGAAGAATTTGATTTTTCTCCTACCTCAAAACAAATTGCATTTAAATATATGCACCAAGATCCGGAACGTAGGGTGCTTGCTGTATCGAGCCCGGACGGAGCATCGGCTCGTACACTTGAGGCATTGGGTGATCATGCTGATTCAGTAAAAGTGGAATGGTCTCCTGCTGGTACTGCTGCTGCAACATTTTGGAAATTTTCTGATTTTAGTAGTCAAGAAGTAGGGTTTATCGGTCTCAACGATGAAAATTTTAAAGGAATTTCTGTTAATGGCATGGGATTACGTACACAATATTCTCCTACTGGTCAACAATTATTATACAGTACCTATTCTCAAGCGACCGGATATAAGCCAGAACTGAATATTGTTGATGCCAATGGTCAAGATATTGGTAAAAATTTAAAAGCTCTGACACTCAATACTTTTGCCGATAAATGTGCATTTTCTGGAACCGGCACAATACTGTATTGCGGGGTTCCTGCTGATCCAAAATATGGTTTTGGATTAGAACCGGGCATATTGGAAGGAGTTCCTGATGATATTTATCGTATAGATTTAACTACCGGACTCAAGAAAAAAATTGCTGTTCCGGTAAATGAGCAAGGAGATCCGGCATATGCGGTGGATACACTCTTTGTATCTTCAGATGAAAAACATCTATTTTTTCGAGATACAACGACCGGACAATTAATTAAAATAGATTTATAATTATGAGTCATCGTTCAGCAATAATTGTTTTTCTTGTGGCAACACTGACCCTTGCTGCTTTTTTATTATTTGCACAAATGACAAATAGACAGATACAGTCAAACGCATCTTCAACTCAAAATCAATCAGAGCAAGAAACTGTTAATGAAGTGCTGCAACAGAATGAAGATCCTTTCGTGACGGTTGTTCCAAAAGGAGTCGTTGGCGGCAAGCCACAACCATTAGATACTGATCCGCAGCATGGAGCACAGACGCCTACAGTGATCATCGTGGAATTTGGAGATTTTGAATGTGAAGCATGCGCTATAATGGCTCCTTTCATGAAACGCATTATTGAAGCATATCCTAATGATGTTCTTCATGTATGGAAAGATTATCCCATTCCAGCTTTGCATCCCTATTCTGAACAAGCGGCTCTTGCAGCCCGATGTGCACAATCTCAAGGACGTTTTTGGGAATATCATGATGTATTGTTTGAAAAACAAGATCTGTTTATTCTCAGTCCGTGGAATGATATTGCTAGCACACTGAAGCTCGATAGTCAAAAGTTTTCGACGTGTATGGAAAAAAAAGAAAAAGAAGCATTAGTGGTTCAAGGATACTATATTGGTAAAACTCTTGAAATAGCAGAAGCCCCCACCTATTATATAAATGATCAAGTACTGCATGGCATTCAATCTTATGAAACACTCACCACACTTATTGATAACGAAATAAGCAATGCAAATAAAAAATAATAAATTACATCAGCAGTATTATATTGTTGGAGCAGTGTTTATGGGTATCATACTTATGATGCCGGCTATTGCCTGTGCAGCTGACAAAGTCACATTAGAAATTGGTATTGGTAAAACATTTCAAGTAGCAAATTTGACTGAATATATTACGAATTTGTATAAATTTCTTGTGGGTACAATTGGTATTTTATCAGCAGCAATGATTATGTTGGGCGGGTTACAATGGGCAGCTGCTGCCGGAAATTCTTCTCAAATCACTGAAGCGAAAACACGTATTATTGATGCATTTATCGGTCTTATTATCGCGCTGTCTTCGTATGTGATTTTATATACATTAAATCCTGATCTTGTCGTTCTTAAAAATGTGACATTTCCGGCGCCATCTATTCCGTCGAGTGCGACCTCTGGTACCTGTGATAAAAAATCACAAAAATGCATTATGGCAGGTTCATATGCATATTTGAGTACTCAAGCGGGTTCAGAGGCGCATTTGGTTGATGTTCTTCTTGATGATGGATTGGGCAATTCATTTACCTTAAAAGTAAATGAAACGGCAAAAACAGCATTTGAAGCAGTTTTTGCGGAAATTAAACAGAATAATTTGATCCAAGCTTCTGGGTTGCAATATGCCATTCATCAAGCAGGTGCATACAATTGGCGAGCCAATCGAAATAATTCTGCTTGTTTAAGCAGCCATTCATTTGGTTTTGCTATTGATATTAATTGGGATAATAACCCGAATTGTCAAAAAGATTCTGCCTGTTATTCGGATATTTCAACCCCTACTACGGATATTTGTGCATCATATAATGCCAATACTACAGCTGAAGCATGTGATTTTCCCGATTGGCTTATTACAGCGTTTAAGAAAAATGGTTTTTCGTGGGGAGGGGACTGGAGCAGTGTGAAGGATTATATGCATTTTGAATGGACCGGGCACACGTGCGGGGTGTTGTAAGTATAGAACAAAATCATTACACTTTCCTTTTTCTTATTTTGTGAGTATGATGATGCATGTATGGCAACAATAGTATTTCAATGTCAGCACTGTGATGCTCAATTTCCGAAGTGGTCTGGAAGATGTGGAGAATGCGGCAAATGGGGAACCTTAGTGCAAACAGCAGCACAAACCGGAAAAAAAACGGCAAAAACAGAGCATAAACAAGCAATTTCTGAGGTTGCATCAGCTCAACCTATTACTTTTTCTTCATTGCGAACAACTGGCACCAAGCGTCTGACCACTGGCATTAGTGAGTTTGATCGTGTGTTAGGTGGCGGTATTGTTCCTGGTTCTTTGATTTTGCTTGGCGGTGATCCGGGAATTGGAAAATCAACACTTGTTGCCCAAGTTGCAGCAGCATTGCAAGCGAGCGTGTTGTATGTCTCTGGAGAAGAGTCAGCAGAGCAGGTGAAAATGCGGCTTGATCGTTTACATGTCAATCAATCGCATTTGCAATTTCTTGCTGAAGAACAGGTAGAGGTTATTTGTAAAACAATCATAACCACGAAACCAGCATGTGTTATTATTGATTCTATTCAAACAGTCGCTTCATCTTTCGTGGATTCAGAACCAGGGAGTATAAATCAAATTAAAGCATCAACCGTACGTTTTTTAGAAGTAGCAAAAGAAAGCGGTATTCCTATTTTGTTGGTTGGTCATGTCACTAAAGGTGGGGAGTTAGGGGGACCAAAAACACTCGAACATATTGTGGATGCCGTGTTATATTTAGAAGGAGATCGTCATCATCAATTTCGTTTATTGCGCGGTGTAAAAAATCGGTTTGGCTCAACAAACGAAGTAGGAGTGTTTGAAATGCAATCAGCAGGGCTTGTTCCAATAGAGAATCCGTCTGCGCTTTTTTTACAGGAACGTTCAGAAACAGCTGGTTCATGCGTTACGGCTGTTACCGAAGGCACACGAATTTTTTTAGTAGAGGTACAGGCATTAGTATCAAAATCTACCTTTGGTTTTCCTCAAAGGAAGTGCTCTGGATTTGATGTCAATCGTCTGAATGTGTTACTTGCGGTATTAGAACGACGTGCACACATTTCATTCGAAAGTTATGATGTATATGTAAATGTAGTGGGTGGCACAGCATTACGAGAACCAGCAATGGATTTGGCAGCATGTATTGCACTTGTTTCTGCTTTGTTTGATATTCCACTCAAAAAAAATAGTGCAGCGTGGGGA
>DATDUS010000161.1:0-7762 GCA_035290285.1 Patescibacteria group bacterium | reverse complement strand
ATTTTATGCTGAACGAATGTTTCCCGGCGTGCCAAAAGTCATGATTCGAAATAGTCAAATTTGCCATTTATGCGCGAATACTTCTCGAGATATTATTTTGCAACTTCTTCAGAAAAAACAGTATCGTATTATACCGCATATCAAGTTAGAGGCAAAGGTAGGTAAAAAAAAGTTATTGGGTTTGAACGATATTGTTGTAGGGCATAAACACATGACTCAAGCATTACGAGCACGAGTACACATTGATCAATCACAATATATTGATGAATTTTTAGGTGATGGCATTGTCGTAAGCACGCCTCTTGGTTCTACCGGATATTATCAAAGTATTACACGAAGTAATTTTCAGGCGGGATTAGGTGTGGCGTTTAATAATTCGGTCAATATTGTCAGCCACTTGGTTGTGAGCGAACAAAGCATTGTTGAGGTTCGGGTCTTGCGTGGTCCAGGCGTTCTTGTTTCCGATAATGCAAAAGAAGAAATACGGCTTAATGTCAGTGATCGAGTTGCGATTCGTGTTGCGAAGCAGCAAGCACATATTGTTCAGTTTGACCGTGAGTATCGGCATTTGAGTGTGAATGCAGGAACAAATCGCGTTCCGGTTGGGTTTTGCCAAATTTGTCATCGAGTGATCGAGAATTCTTTATGAAACCGGTCATCATGATTCATTATGGAGAGCTTGCTTTAAAAGGTGAGAACCGTTCTTTTTTTGAGCAAAAACTTCTCACAAATATGCGCTATGCATTACATGATTTTGATGTGCATATACAGCAACTGTATGGAAGAACCATTATTGAAGGTGCATTGTTACAAGATGGTACAGAGTGTAAAAAAATAATGGATATATTGCAACACATATTTGGAATATCCGTCTTTTTTCTTGCATATACATTTCAAGGAGACTATGAAGACATTGAACAAAATGTACTAGAACTCGCACAAAAACATATACAGGCTGATACCACATTTGCTGTTCGAACGCGCCGTGTGAACAAACAATTTCCTATTTCAAGTGAAGAAGTGAATAGAAGGTGTGGAGCTGCAATTGTAGAAAAGTGTCGTGCTCGCGTTGATTTAACACATCCTGAACTTACTGTGCAGATTATTATTACAACAGATGGACATTTTATTTCTACAGAACGATACAGTGGTGTTGGGGGGCTGCCAATTGGTACGAGTGGTACGGTTCTTTCTCTTATTTCTTCGGGCATTGATTCGCCGGTTGCCAGTTTTCGTATGATGAAACGAGGTGCAAAAGTACTGTTTTTACATTTTCATAGTTATCCTTTCACTTCGCGTGCTTCTATGGAAAACGTTGAAATAATCGTACGCCATTTACAACAATATCAACCGAAAACAGTACTTTTTTTTGCACCACTTGTAGAGTTGCAAAAAAAGATTGTGACTGATGCACCAGAACGTTTTCGTATATTATTGTTTCGGCGTGCTATGTTTCAGATAGGTGAAATGATAGCACGAACGCATGGAGCCGGAGCATTAATCACAGGTGAAAGCTTAAGCCAAGTAGCTTCACAAACAATTGAAAATATTACTGTTACAAATACTGGGTTAACCATGCCAATATTTCGTCCGTTAATTGGTCATGATAAACAAGAAATTATGAACGAAGCACAACGGCTTGGCACCTATGAGTATTCTATTCGGCCATATGAGGATTGTTGTTCGTTATTAATGCCACGCTCAGTTGCAACTCGTGCTCGTGTTGACGATGTGCTTGCTGCTGAGCGCAAGCTTCCTTGGAAAGAACTCCTTGCAGAAGTTGTTTCTCGCATCGAACAGAAAAATGTATAAATGGAGCGCATTAGATAATAATAGAGTGTTACCAAGAGGAGGTGACAAGCTCGACCAGGTATGGTAGAATTCAGAGGTTATGAAATTGACATTTTGTGGAGCCGCACGTGAAGTGACAGGCTCCTGTTATTTGCTCGAAACAAAAAAAGCACGCATCCTTATTGATTGTGGCATGGTTCAAGGAGGGCGTATTGCCGAAGAAAAAAACTTTGAACCTTTTCCCTTTGATCCTGCATCTATTGATGCAGTTCTTCTCACACATGCCCATTTTGATCATTGTGGAAGACTTCCAAAATTGGTGCGTGAAGGTTTTTGCGGAAAAATTTTTGCTACTGGACCTACGGTTCGTCTTGCACAACTTATTTTAGAAGATTCATTACGTATATTATCGAAAGAAGCACGACGCCATAAGCACGAGCCTATATATATTGAAGGAGATGTAGCAGCAACAAACGTACTATTTGAAGAAATCGAATATCATAGTATTACGAAAGCGGCACAGGGTATCACCGTGGAATATTTTGATGCAGGACATATTCTTGGTTCTGCCATTATTCGTGTCATAGCTGAAGGAAAATCAATCGTATTTTCTGGTGATTTGGGGAATCCGCCTGTACCTATTTTGAAAAAAACAGAAACAGTGAAAGAAGCAGATTATGTTGTGATGGAATCAACCTATGGTGGCATCACTCATGAAGATCCTCAAACCCGATCATTACTGTTGCGTTCAGCCATTTATGAAGCCGCAACCATGAAGGGTACTTTAATGGTGCCTACTTTTTCTGTAGAACGCACTCAAGAGTTATTATATGAATTGAATAATCTGGTGAATAATAAAGACATCCCACGCATCCCTATTTTTCTTGATAGTCCTCTTGCTATTCGTGCAACACAAGTATTCCGAGAATTTGAACGATATTTCAACAAAGAAACAAAAATTGTTATTAAATCTGATGATGATATTTTTGATTTTCCAGGGTTGCGCATGACATTTACGCCCGACGATTCTAAATTTATACAGAATATTCCAGTTCCAAAAATGATTATTGCCGGTTCTGGCATGGCGCAAGGAGGGCGTATTTTACATCATATTCAAAATTATATTAGTGATTATCGCAGTCAATATCTCATTATTGGATATCAGGTGCGAGGTTCTTTGGGAAGAAAATTGTTAGATGGGGAAAAATTTATCCACCTTCATGGTAAAGAGTTGCCAGTTCGAGCAAAAATTCGTGCGATCGGAGGATATTCAGCTCATGCTGATCAGCCTTTACTCACAGAATGGTTAGGAGCGGTCAATCAAGAGCAATTACAGAAAGTGTTTATTACACACGGTGAGGAAGATCAAGCATTTGCCTTACAAAAACATTTGCAAACAACGTACGCACTTTCAGCTCAGGTTCCGCAATTGTTTGATTCTGTAGAACTGTGATGAAATAACACTGCATTGGTTCTGTTGGATATGAGAAAAGAAACGTGATATACTCATTATTAGTAAAATAAGTACATAGTTATTATTAATTTTATACCTATGACAGAAAACAATAAAAATCGTAAACCTTCAAAATATTTGCTTGGAGCAAGTATTGCGGCTGCTGTTGCAGCTGGAGTTGTTGCATTTTTAACCCAAACAAAAAAGGGAAAGCAGCTTGCTTTTCAAGGAAAACAACACGCTGCGGATATAGCAAAACTTGTGGCCGCACGTGTAGAAACAATGAAATTATTCACTCAAGAACGCTATAGTGTCATGATTGATGAAGTACTATCCGAATATCAACGCAGAAAAAAGATCACGAAAGATGCGGCAGAGGAATTATCAAAAACATTGAAAAATGAGTGGAACACAGTAAAAAAAGAATTGAAAAAACCTCCGAAAAAATAACTATGCGCAAAAAGCCGCGTATGACAGTTTTTCTTCGCGGCAAAGTGTATAAAGGAAAACAGCGTGGAAAGCTGCTTGGTTTTCCAACGGCAAATATTTCCATACATCAAAATATATCTCAGGGAGTATATATTTCTGTAACAAAAATGAATAATAAAACGTTTCAATCTCTTACTTTCATTGGCGCTGCACGAACGTTTCAAGAGCACTGTATTCAGGCAGAAACACATATTTTTGATTTTCATACGCAGATTTATGGTACATGGATATCTATTCAGTTACTGAAAAAAATTCGTTCAAACAAAAAATTCCATTCAGCATCACAATTAATAAAGGAGATACAAAAAGACAAGCAACAAGCACAACTGTATTTTTATGCTCACGCTGTACATAACGACGTATGAGTGCAAAAAAGAGTAAAATGGAAGGAAGAAAAAGAGAAAAAACAATACACCATTTCTCTTTTCATGCTATTCATCAAGCAATGCAAGAAGGGCATAATCCATTTGCACGTATTCCTGCTGATGAAATTGCAGTATCTCTTCAGAGGTATGTTGATGAATATTTGCAACATCCTCGCGATAGGTCAGATTTTGATCGAGAATTCTCAGAACAGGCAATGCCTGGGCATACTCTCCGCTTATTGTTAGCAAAATATGCAGAGTATTGTTCACCTGTTGATATATTTCAAGGTCTGCGCGCGATTAATCAGTTAGAACAAGATATTCATATTGATGGTTTAACAGGCGTTGGAAATCGCCGAAGGTATGATTCAGCTATGAATCGACAATTTGCATTGTATGATCGAATTCGCCAAAAAAATGAGCAGCGAGAACACGGAGAATTAGTAGAACCATTTGAGCCATTTTCTATTGCTATAGTAGATATTGATTATTTTCGAGATATTAATAATATTGCCGGGCATCGAGCAGGTGATCTTGCTTTAAAAAAATTAACTGAAATTATACGCAGTACTCTTCGTGGTACTGATAGTATAGATCGTTATGGAGGAGAGGAATTTGTCGTGCGTATGCCAAATACAACAGCGGAAGAAGCTCAAATCGCTATGGAAAAGGTTCGTGCGGAAGTGGAGAAGCATTTTTATGTTGAATGTATCAATGAGATTTACCGCGTGAATCCCAAGAATGCACAAAAATTGTATCAACAAAGAGGCAACACACCCCTCACTGTCAGTATCGGTATTTCTTCGTATCGTCCATATCCAGAATCCATTCAACGAACACAAGCAGATGGCCAAACTATTTCAGCTTCACTTCCTGCTCATTTTAATCCCAAAATTTTTTTTGCAGAAGCTGACACAGCTCTTCGTATTGCCAAGGGTGATGAACGTTCTGAAAAAAAAATGCAGAGAAATATGGTCTGTACGTTTCCTTCAGATGTTCCATTGGCATTATTAATAACAAGAGAAGTACACGAAGAACATTTTGTGCAACAGTTTCTGACACACGCACAATCATTTCAAGCCAGCGTTGAATCTCCTAGTGCTCTCATAGAGAGGTATCGTACTCAATCTCATTATCATGACGCAATCAGTACAGTGCAGCGAATTTTTTCTTCGCAGATCATTCAAGATGCTTTATTGCAAAATAATTCAGCAGACATTCAACATATTGAAGGGGCGCTTCACTCAATGCAAGAATCAGTACGAGTGGATGACCTTACACGTCTTCCTAACAGGAAAGCGTATACTGAATTTATTCATCAAAAATTACAATCACTTTCTCGTCAAGATACAAAAAATGAGCAAGGGGAACCATTGCCACAACCTCCAAAAAATATTGGAATGCTTTTATTTGATATTGATCATTTTAAACAGTTTAATGATCGTTTTGGGCATTTAATTGGTGATATTGCATTGCGTGCGTTGGGGGATGTGCTGCAAGGATATTCATTCGATGCCGAGAATTTTGTTGCTGGAGCAGTGCGTCAGGGTGAATTTGTGGCACGCATTGGCGGTGAAGAATTTACTGTTATTTTAGATATCGAAGCAGATACAGATGTTGATGTAGTTTTGCAGGCAGCAACACGTATTCGAGAAGCTATTGAAAAGAAAGTACGTCAACGTTTTTTAATTCTCTTAGAATCTCTTCCTTTGAATGCGGAACAAAAAGAGAAAGTGAAAAATCAATTATACGCCATTACGATTACTGTTGGTGCAACCCTTGCACAACCTCAACTCAAAATTGTTAAAAAAACTGGAAGAACTCATTGGAGTTTTCCATTACCCGCTACACTCTATTCACAAGCAGATAAAGCCTTGTATGTAGGAAAACAAAGCGGAAGAAATTGCGCGATACTATATGATGCAAAAGCTATGACAACTGTTTTGCCGAAAGAAGATCGAGTTAAGCAATAGGCAACGCAATCGTAAATGTGGTTCCTTTATTTTGTTTACTGGTAAATGTAATTTCTCCTTCATGCTGTTTTACTATTTCATTCGCAATATATAAACCTAAACCCGAACCATCTGCCTGAATTGTTTGAATATTAGAGCCACGATACATTTTGGTAAAAATGCGTTTTTGTTCTTCTTTTGGAATGCCGTATCCGGTATCTGTAATGTTCATGAGTATTTCATTCACATCTTTTTTGAAGTTGATAGAAACAGTGCCACCTTTGGGAGTGTAACGAATTGCATTGTCAACAATATTGTGAAATGCAATTTTAATTTTTTCTGCATCAACAGAAACAAACGGTAACGCTTTTTTTGGTTTTTGAATCTCAATCGCCACACCCATTTGTTTTGAAAGAAATTCTAAATCATCACATGCTTGTGTTGCAATCGGAACAATATCTTGTTCTTTTAAGACATATTGTAATTTTCCAGTTTCAATTTGACTCACATCAAGCAAACTGTTAATTAACGCAATCATACGATTGACATTTTCTAACCCTTTTTTGAGTTGTTTTTTTGCTTCATCGTTTACAGGGCCAAGGTCGCCTTCTGCGGCCATGCTGATGAGCCATTTAATGCCAGACATCGGTGTTCGTAGTTGGTGGGCTGCAATAGAAAGGAATTCACTTTTTTGTTGATCGAGTTTTTTTGTTTTTTCTAATTCAATTGTGAGCGATTCTTGTGTGGCGAGTAATTTTTGAATCATTGTATTAAATGTTTCTGCAAAAATACCTAATTCATCTCGACTTTCAATATTTGCTGGTTGAAATTTTCCATGCGTGATACCTTCGGCAACTGTTGTGAGTTTTTTAATTGGGGAGGTGATTGATCGATGAGTAAAAATATACACAAATAACAGTGCTATTAATGCAATACTACCGATAATCGATACTGTAATACCGACACGTCGAATTTGCTGATTCGATAGATATTGTTCACGTGCAGATTCGTCACTTAATTTTGTTTCAATTTCTTTTTGCAGAAAAGTAGAGAATGCCTGTTGATTTGTAGCAACTGCAGCGAGTTGTTTTTGCATGGTAGTTTTGTCTGCTCCGGATTCATAGGAAGCGATGAGTTCTTTGAGGGAGTTGCCAACATCATTCAGGTGTTGTTGAAACAATGTGGCAAATTCAAATTCCGTGTCTGTTTGTGCTAAAAAGAATAACTGTACTTCTGCTTGTAATGCTTGTTGAATATTTTGTTGATACTGCTGTTTACTTTCGGTATTTCCTGTATGTACGTAATCATAGGCATAAATAATGGATTCGTTTACACGGTCTCGAATTGCGGTGGTTTCTAATAACCGCGGTACAAACTGACTAGAAATTTGTTGAGTTTCTACACGGATATCTCGAATAGAAGTAATATTTAATATGCCCAAATTGACAATGAGAATAAACAAAATTGCCAAAATGAGGAAAATTTTATATTTGATTTTGAGTCGACGCAGTGCGTCAATGGGATGAAATGCCATATCTTTTTACTTGCAGAGGTGTTGTTTAGCGTGGGTATCTGCCTTCGCTAGCGCTCCTCGCCCCACCGTGGCTCGTCACTGGACGCATCGTGCTCGCTCTCCAAAGCTAGCGCTTTGGAACCGTGGCCGCTCGCACGCTGAGTCCCGCTCTGGCAGATACCACGCGCCACAACATCAT